>PMHN01000150.1 GCA_003156695.1 Gammaproteobacteria bacterium | reverse complement strand
CTCGCGCTGCTCAACGGCACGCAGGTGTCTACGGCGCTGGCGCTCGCGGGACTGTTCGAGCTCGAGACGGTATTCTCGGCCGCGGTGGTGAGCGGCGCGCTGACGCTCGACGCGCTGCAGGGGAGCGACGCGCCATTCGACCCCCGCATTCACCACCTGCGTGGCCACGACGGCCAGGCGCGCGTGGCGCAGGTATACCGCGAGCTGCTCGCCGGCAGTCAGATTCGCGAATCGCACCGCACCTGCGAGCGTGTGCAGGACCCGTACTCGCTGCGCTGCCAGCCGCAGGTGATGGGCGCGTGCCTGGATCTGATGACGCAGCAGGCTGCGACCCTGGCAACCGAAGCCAACGCGGTCACTGACAATCCCTTGATTTTTCCGGATACCGGCGAGGTGTTGTCGGGGGGAAACTTTCATGCCGAACCGGTGGCGTTCGCGGCCGATATCCTCGCGCTCGCGTGCGCGGAGGTCGGGTCGATCGCCGAACGGCGCGTCGCCCTGCTGGTGGATCCGAAGATGAGCGGCCTGCCACCATTTCTCGCCCCGGACAGCGGCGTGAATTCAGGCTTCATGATGGCGCAAGTGACCGCGGCGGCGCTGGTGGCAGAGAACCGCATGCTGTGTCACCCAGCGAGCATCGACAACATCCCAACCTCCGCGAATCAGGAAGACCACGTCAGCATGGCCACGCACGGCGCGCGACGCCTCCTCACCATGACCGGCAACGCGCTCAACATCATCGCCGTGGAATTTCTCGCCGCCTGCCAGGGGCTGGACCTGCGGCTGCCGCTGAAGAGCTCGCCGCGTCTGCAGAGCGCCCACGGGGCGCTGCGCCTGAAGGTGCCGTTCGCACCCACCGATCGGCTGCTGGCGCCCGACATCGCGGACGCGGCGCTCACCGTGCGCCTCGCCGAAGTGCAGTCGCTCGCGAACGAGCTGGTGCCGAGCCGGCGCTGACGGCAGGACCTGCGCGCAACAGTTATAATCCGCCGTTGACAGGACAGGCGATTGCCCGTGTTGCGCATTCGCAACTAACAATTGCAGGGATGTCCGCAAGCTGTCTGGCGCGTTAAGAAGGAGTTTCATGATGAGGCGTTTCACCCTGTGCTTACTGCTGGCCTGCGCGCCGCTGGTGGCGTTCGCCGGCGACGAAGTCGGTCAGTGGTACATCAATCCGTTTATTGGCGGGATCGACGGCGACTCCAGGCGCGACACCAAGGACAGCGCAGTCGACTACGGTGTTGGTTTCGGTAAGAACTTCGCCGAGGACTGGAGCCTGGAGACGAACTTCAACCGCGCGAGCCTGCGCGACAAGTTCGACAGCACCGACACGACGCTGAGCGACCTGTCGCTCGACCTGCTGCGCGTGTGGCGCCGCGACTCGGTGTTTGCGCCCTACGTGTCCGCCGGCGCCGGCTGGCTGCGCCAGTCCGAAAGCGGCACTGACAACCGCGACTTCTTCGCCCCGCAAGTCGGCGTCGGTGCATTCATCAAGCTGTGGGAGAATGCCGATTCCTCACAGAGCTTCTCGTTACGGCCCGATATCAAGGTGCGCTGGGCTCGCCCCGGTTCGACTGACGACCTGAGGGATTACCTGTACACCCTCGGCTTCACCTTCTCCTGGGGACCCGGCAAGGTCGCGCTTCCCCCGCCACCGGTCGCGGAACCGCTGCCACCCCCCGCTCCGGCACCGGCTCCTGCACCGGTGGCAAAGTGCCCGGGCACCCCGGCCGGCGTTGCGGTTGATCAGGACGGCTGCCCGATCAAGACCGATGTGATCCTCGAGGGCGTGACCTTCGAAACCAACTCCGCGGTGCTCGCCGCTTCTTCCAAGCCCATCCTCGATGACGTGGCGAAGGGCCTGAAGGAGCATCACCGCCTCAAGGTCGAGGTGCAGGGACACACCGACAGCACCGGCTCTGCGGTCTACAACATGGGGCTGTCGCAGCGCCGCGCCGACTCGGTGCGTGACTACCTGATAAGCCAGGGCGTCCCCGGCGAGCAGCTGACCGCCAGGGGCTACGGCAAGACCGAGCCGGTTGAGAGCAACGCAACCGCGGAAGGACGCGCGAAGAACCGCCGCGTCGTCATGCACGTCCTGGACAACCCGGGCGACGTGACAGTCCACAAGGAAGGCCAGACGCAGTAACAGCGCCCGAGGCAGAAAAAGGGCCGCGGCCGCCCGGGTCGCGGCCCTTTCTTTTTATACGGGCTTCAGAAGTGGTGCGGCGACTCCCGNNCCCGCCGCAACACGAGATCCCTCAAGCCTCAGACCGATGCGTATTCCGCAGCCTTGTGCGGCTCGTCCGGAGCGTCGTCCGGAGCGTTGCGATCCGGCTGCTGCTCGCGCTTGATGCGCTCGTAGATCTCTTCCCGATGCACGGCGACACTCTTCGGCGCATTAATGCCGACGCGCACCTGATTTCCTTTAACCCCCAGAACCGTGATGGTGACGTCATCGCCAATCATCACTGTCTCACCGACACGTCGCGTGAGAATCAGCATGTTCTTCCTCTCTTCGTCATAGATGTACGCACCCCCGGGCGGGCATCAACAACGCGATTCAACCTTATACTTCTACTTCTACTTCCGTCCTCTCCTGTCATCGCTGCCAGGCAGGACCGGTGAAGAATTAAACCATCGTATAGAAAAATTAAATCACTATATAGTGGTTTCAGCCAGCACGTCCCGCGGACAGTTCCAGCGGCCGCGCCGCAGCAGCAGCGCGACGCGCGTGTCGCATTTCTTCATGCCGTGATGTCGCTCTTTGCATGCCGTCACTGCAGACGCTGCGAAATGGCCTGAGTCAGCAAGACCGCCACCGCAGCGCTCAGTGCCGTTCCGGTGAGCAGATGCACGCAGCCTGGACCGGGCAGCGCCACGCCACGCAGTCCGAGCCTCAGCAGGGCCTCTGAATTGACCCGTGACGCGTCCATCACGGCAACCCGCACCCGGCCTGCCGCCGCCTCGGCCATGCGTACGTTGGCGTGCCCCCCCAGGGCGGCCAGGAGCGCACTACTATCGGGCAGATTGTTGCCAATTGTAACCGGTGCCGGCTGCAGCGACGGCGCTGCGGGCGCTGAGACGGTGAGCGAGGGGGCCACGCCGGCTGGCGCTGACCGCTGAGCCTCCCGGATCTGCCCGGCCAGCTGGTCCGCCATGGTGCCCACCACCACCTGCAACGCGTTCGCCGAGGGGCGAACCAGACCGCGCGAGCCGAGCCGCGTCAGCGCCGCCACATCGACCGCGGCCTGGCTGGCGACCGTGAGGCGCAGACGCGTCGTGCAGGCATCGACTGATTGCAGGTTGGCGGCACCCCCGAGCGCTGCGAGCCACTCATTCGCGCGCTGCGCAGGGCCGGCGGCGGACACCGAAGCCGGCGCCGTGGTTTGCGTGCGATCCCGTCCGGGGGTCTTCAGGTCAAAGCGCACGATGACGAAACGAAACAGCGTGTAGTACAGGAGGAAATACCCTGCGCCCACGGGTAAGAGCCACAGTGGCCGCGTGGCGCGGTTGAAATTCAGCACATAGTCGAAGAGCCCGGCCGAGAAACCAAACCCGAGCCGCACGTGCAAGGCGTTCATGACAACGAAGGCGATGCCGGTCAGGACCGCGTGCACGGCGTAAAGCGCCGGCGCGAGAAAAATAAACGTGAACTCGATGGGCTCGGTGACACCGGTGAGGAGCGAGGTCAGCGCGATCGAACCGAGCAGCCCCGCGACCAGCCGGCGCCGCTCGGGAAGCGCGGTGTGATACATGGCAAGACATGCCCCCGGCAGGCCGAACATCATCACCGGAAAGAAGCCCGACATGAATGCGCCGGCGGTCGGATCGCCGGCGAAGAATCGTTTCAGGTCGCCGGTGACGCCGTGATAGTCCCCGAGCAGGAACCAGGCGATGTTGTTAATGATGTGGTGCAGCCCGGTGACGATGAGCACCCGGTTGAGAACGCCGTAGGCAAAAAGACCGAAGGCCCCTGCGTTCAGCACCCAGTTGCTCAAGGCATCCATGCCCCGCTCCAGGTGTTGCCATTGCGNNGCAAGCAACAGGCCCGCCAGCCCGCTCACGATCGGTACGAAGCGGCGTCCGCCGAAGAAGCTCAGGTAACTGGGCAGAGTGATGTTGTAAAAGCGGTTGTAGAGTGCCCCGGCGATCAAGCCGGAAAGGATGCCGACCGGCACACTGAGCTTGCCGAGCTCCTGCGCCTTGTAAGCGGCGATTGCAAGTTCGCGCGCGCGGCCGGTCAGGTCAGCAAGCGCCGCCGGC
>PMHN01000031.1:218-5094 GCA_003156695.1 Gammaproteobacteria bacterium | reverse complement strand
GAAACCGCCTGAGCAAGATCTACACCCGCACCGGCGATGACGGGACCACGGGCCTCGGGGATGGCACGCGGGTGCCGAAGGACGGCGCGCGGGTCGAGGCGTACGGCACCGTCGATGAACTCAACAGCGCTATCGGGGTGCTGCTCGCAGTACCGGATCTGCCAGCCGCCGTTAGCGCCTGCCTCACGGACATCCAGCACGAACTCTTCGATATGGGTGGCGAGCTGTGCATTCCGGGGCACCGCGCCATCACCGCGGAGCACGTCACGCGCCTGGAGCGCTCACTCGATGGGTTCAACGACGCGCTGCCGCCGTTGCAGGAATTCATTCTCCCCGGAGGCGGGCCGGCAGCGGCGGCCTGCCACCTGACCCGCACCGTCGGCCGCCGCGCGGAGCGGCGGGTGTGGGCGCTGGCTCGGGCCGAGCCCGTGAGCCCGGAAGTGGCGCAGTATCTGAACCGCCTCTCGGACCTGCTGTTCGTGCTGGCGCGCGTGCTGGCACGTCACCAGCGCGGCACGGAAGTCCTGTGGCGGCACGATCGCAGCAAGCCGGTCAAGCCAGCCAAGCGAGCTAAGAGCTGACCGCCAGACACTCCTTCACCAGCGCCCGGAAGCGCGGCCAGTCAAACGATGCTCCCGGGTCGGTCTTGCGCCCCGGAGCCACGTCGCTGTGGCCCACGATGTGCTCTTCGCTAAGCGAGCCGTAGGCGCCGAGCAGCGCCGCCGACAGCGCCGCACCGGCAGCATCCATGTCGCGCGCATTGGCGGCCAGGATTNNCCGACAGCGCGGCGAGCTGCGTGTACTGCGCATCGGTGTACGGCGTCCCGTCGGTCCCCTCGAGTTCCACGCCGATGGAAAAATCATTGCAGCCCTGGCGGCCGCGGTACTGCGACTCCCCCGCGTGCCAGGCGCGCTGACCGAACGACACGTACTGCACGATCTCACCATCACGGCGGATGAGCACGTGCGCCGACACACGCAGAGCCGCCCGCTCGCGGAAGGAGGGATGCGCGTCGGCCGGCAGCGTGCCGGTGAACAGCCGATCGATCCAGGGACCGCCGAACTCCCCTGGCGGCAGGCTGATGCCATGCACGACGAGAAGCTCGGGCGCCGTGTCCCTGGGGCGCGCGTCCCAATGCGGTGACAACACCTGACGCACGCCGGCGCACAGGCCCGTGACGGGATCGATTTTCACACGCTCTGGTGGCACGGTTGTTGGCATGGCTGCAGGATAAACGCGCTTGGGCCCGCAGGGTCAGCGCCGCTGCGAATTCTGCCACAATCAAGCCCATGACTTCCGGCAACGCTCCGTACGCCGCACGCGATCTCGCCCATGTCTGGCATCCGTGCACGCAGATGAAGGATCACGAACAGCTGCCGATGATCCCCATCCGGCGCGGCGACGGTGTCTGGCTTGAAGACTATGACGGCAAGCGCTACCTGGATGCCATCAGCTCCTGGTGGGTCAACCTGTTTGGCCATGCCAACCCGCGCATCAATGCCGCGGTTCGCGAGCAGCTCGAGTCCCTCGAACAGGTGATCCTGGCCGGTTTCACCCACGAGCCGGTGATCGCGCTCTCCGAAGCGCTCACGGCGCTTGCCCCGCCGGGACTGACCCGCTGCTTCTACGCCGATAACGGCTCATCCGCGGTCGAAGTCGCCGTGAAGATGAGTTTCCACTACTGGCGCAACTGCGGCCGCACGCAGAAGCGGCGCTTCATCACCCTCACCAACAGCTACCACGGTGAAACCCTCGGCGCGCTCGCCGTCGGTAACGTCGATCTCTACAAGGAGATCTACCAGCCGCTGCTGATGGACGTCATCAGCGTGCCGTCGCCGGATTGCTTCGAGCGCGAGACTGGTGAGAGCTGGGCGGAGCACTCGCGCCGCAAGTTCGCCGCCATGAAGGCCGCGCTCGCGGCGCACGCGCACGAGGCCTGCGCCGTGATCGTGGAGCCGCTGGTGCAGTGCGCCGGCGGCATGCGCATGTACGACCCGGTGTACCTGACGCTGTTGCGCGCCGCCTGCGATCGCCACCAGGTGCACCTGATCGCCGATGAAATCGCGGTCGGGTTCGGGCGCACCGGCACCCTGTTCGCCTGTGAACAGGCGGCCATACGGCCTGATTTCCTGTGCCTGTCCAAGGGACTTACCGGCGGCTATCTGCCGCTGTCGACCGTCATGACGACGGACGCCATATACGCCGCGTTCTACGCTGAGTACACGAAACTGCGCGCGTTCCTGCACTCACACAGCTTCACCGGCAATCCGCTGGGCTGCGCCGCGGCACTGGCGAGTCTCGCGATTTTTCGCGACGACCACATCCTCGAGCGCAACCGGTCGCTGGCCGCGCACATGGGCGCGCGCGCCCGGGAACTGGAAGACCACCCGCACGTCGCGGAAGTGCGCCAGCGCGGCATGATCGTCGCCATCGAGCTCACCCCCAACAAGGCGACGCGCGAGCCCTACCCCTGGACTGAACGCCGGGGGCTGACGATTTACCAGCACGCGCTCAGGTGCGGTGTGCTGCTGCGGCCGGTGGGCAACGTCGTGTACTTCATGCCGCCCTACGTCATCACGCCGGCGCAGATCGACCTCATGGTCGAGGTCGCGCGCGCCGCGATCGAGCTCGCAACATGCGACTGAGCCGCGTGTACGTCGACGCGGCGCTCGAGCCGGGCACGCGCGTCACCCTCGCAGGCAGCGCGGCAAGCCACGTCAGCCGGGTGCTGCGACTGCGTGCGGGGGATGCGCTCACTCTTTTTAATGGCCGGGGTGGCGAATACGCGGGCAGCATCGACAGATCCGACGCCGGCGAGGTAACCGTCGCCGTCGGCGAACAGCGCGCACTGGAGCGAGAGTCACCCCTCGCCCTGACGCTTGCGCAGGGCGTGTCGCGCGGCGATCGCATGGACCTGGTGGTGCAGAAAGCCACCGAGCTCGGCGTGTCGTGCATCGCGCCTTTGCTGACCGAACGCAGTGTCGTGCGGCTGGATCCACAGCAGGCCGCCCGCAAGGTGGCTCACTGGCGTGGCATCGCGATCGCCGCGTGCGAGCAAAGCGGTCGCAACCGCGTGCCTGAGGTGGCGACGCCGCTGGCATTGCGGGAGTTCACCGGCATCGCAAGGGCGGTGGGTGCTGCCGGCGCACGCCTGCTGCTCTGCCCCGGAGCCGCGCTGCGACTGGATGATGTTGCGCCGCCCGTCACGGAGGTCACCGTACTGATCGGCCCGGAAGGCGGACTCACCGATTCGGAGGAGGAACTCGCCAGGACTGCCGGGTTTACGCCCGTGCGCCTGGGTCCGCGGGTACTGCGCACCGAGACCGCGGCGATCGCCGCGCTTGCGCTCCTGCAGAGAAATTTCGGCGATCTATGACAGCCCGTCTACCTGCGCCACCGCGATCTGTAGTCCGGCGGGGGATCGGGGTTCAGGCCCGCGTTGGTGATCTCCGCAAGAACAACTTCCTGCTCAGTGTCATGAGCCGCCATCAACGCCAGGTGGCTTTGAGCCCAGGCGTTGTCGAGCCCTTTGCGGGTGTTGAGTCGGTCGTCGGTGTCCGTCCGATACTGCGCCACGCGCTTCTCATCGGCCGCTGCGTGGTACTCGGCGCCGCTCTCAGGCCACACGCGCATCGCGAGGACGAGGCCCACCATCTCGGTAAGATACGTGTCACCGCGTCGCAGCACCGCCGACAAGCGGCGGCAGGTCGCAAGAACGTCGGGCTGCTTGAGGGATGGGCCCTGACAGAAATCGGTGACTGCCTTGTACGGAGTCCACCGCGCGGCTGCGGCTCCGATCGCCTCGACGAACGCGCCCTTCGGCTCCATTGCCCGCGTCCTGATCACGGCATTGGCGACATGCACGATGGTCTGATTCCAGTAGATGCCAAAGCGCTCGGAGTTGGAAATCGCCACCAGAGTCGCCTGCAGTGCTGCCGTGTCCTTGCGCTTCCAGCTACGCTCGAGCGTCGCCGACCAGGCGGCGCCATTGCCCGGATCCAGAGCGTGCAGGTGCGCCTCTATGGGCTGCGGGTCGCAGCTCTCTACCCGCAGGCACAGCTGCAGATGCGACCAGGCGATGTCAGGGCGATCAGGCGCCGCCGTCACGGCGCGTTGGATCAACCGCAATCGTTGGGCCCGGTCATCGGCCAGGTCGCCCAGAAGTGCCGCCGCCTGCAGCGAGTCCGCGTCCCCGGCCGCGATGAGGGCGGCGTCGCTACGCGCCTCCCGGTTCTCAAAGGTGACCTCCCGTCCGGGATCCTGGGCTGCGCAGCCGCCCAGCAACACAGCGGCGAGTGCTGTCAGACAAGCAGCTGACGAAAGACGCATGGGAGGCAACTACCTGTGCATCAGGCGCTGATGCTGGTCTCTTCCGCGATCATTTCTTCCAGGCGCTCGAGGTCGGGGACCAGCGGCGTCTCATTCACCATGCGGATCTGACAAATGACCGGCGTGCGCTCCGGGAACACGCGCGAGTTATCCGGCCGCACGACGTCCGAGCTCACGCGCACCAGTTGCGGGAAGCCCTGTGACACGAGCGCGAAGTTGCCGCCCTCGACCTTGGTGCCCAGCGCATGCAGCACCACGATGCGGGTGCGGCCACTCGCCGGAGGGATCATCTGGCCACAGGCGCCTTCGAACGACACCAGCGGCACGGCCTTGCCGTTCCACGGCACGGTGCCGATGTACCACGGCGGCGNNCAGGCGCGCGGGATGATGAGCCGCCCGTCGACCAGCGGCACCAGCAGGCTGTAGATCTCGTTGACGCGCTCGGCCATGGGTAGTCCTCGGACCTGGAGTCCTATGCCTGGGCGCGCAGCGCGGCGCGCCGCCGCTCCACCAGCGGCGCGATGGCATCGAGCAGCTGCGCCTCCT
>PMHN01000031.1:0-186 GCA_003156695.1 Gammaproteobacteria bacterium | reverse complement strand
GCCGTCCATGCGCGGCATCTCGATGTCGAGCAGGATCACGTCCGGCACGTTGTCCTGCAACAACGCCACCGCGTCCATGCCATCGCGCGCGGTGATCACCCGCATGCCGTTACGCTCCAGGAGGCGCTGGGTCACGCGCCGCACGGTAATCGAGTCATCAACCACCATCGCGAAGGTACGCCGGTC
>PMHN01000060.1 GCA_003156695.1 Gammaproteobacteria bacterium | reverse complement strand
GCCGCGCGTGCGCAGCGCCTGCGCCTCGGTGTAGGGAATGCCGCTCACCCAGCGTAGGAACACGAACATCAGAACCGGCCCGAAGAGTGAGCCCCAGGCGGCGGGCGCGCCGATCGAGAGTGCCACGTAGGTGAACCAGTGCAGCCACTCGAAGAAATAGTTCGGGTGGCGCGAGTAGCGCCATAAACCGCTGCGGCAGGTCATGCCGTGGTTTGCCCGGTTGGCGCGGAACTGCGCCAACTGACGATCGGCTACGGACTCCCCGCCGACACTGATGCACCACAGCACGGCGCCGAGCACGAGCCAGCCGGGCCTGCTGGTGGGATTGCCCGCGGCGATCACAAACGGCATCGAAAAGAGTGCGATGAGCCACGCCTGAAACTGGAATAGGCCGAACCAGCGGCGCTGGTCAGCGGCCCAGTGCAACCGCAGTTGCCGATAGCGCCCGTCTTCAGGCTCGGCGCGTACGCGGCGCCACAGGTGTGCCCCCAGGCGCGCGCCCCACAGCCCCCCGCATAGCGCCAGCAGCACCCGCGGCCAGATCGCGCCGCTGCCGAGGGCTGCGATCAGGATCGCGCTCCCGCCAAGACCGCTCGCCCACAGCACATCCACGATGCCGGCATTCTGGTGCCGCCGCTGCCACAGCCAGCCGAGCGTCATCATCACCGACGCCAGCACCCAGATCCCGCCGAGCAGCAGCACCAGGTTCATGTCGGGCTGCGCTCAAGGATTGCGTGCGCGTCGCGCGCCGAGCGCCTCCAGTACCCGGTGAGCCAACTGAGCACGAGGAGCGATGCGCCCCAGCCCGCGGCGAGGGAGAGAGTGGCGTGCCATGCCGGTGGAGAAAAGGTCACCGCGCCTGTGAGCTTGCCCGCACCCGCGTACGCCAGCGGTCCACCGAGAGCCCCGAACAGCCCACTCAACAGGGGTCTTGCCGCGAGCCACTTAAGTGAATGATTGAGAGTCAGCGCGAATGCGACCCAAAGCGCGAGGATCCACAGCGGTGCGCCGCCAGCGGGCAGGGCAGGGGAAGCGGCTGCGTAGTGCAGCACGCCCGTGCCGGCCAGCGCCCCATCGACGAGCATCCCCAGCGCAGCGCCCGCGACGATCAGGCGAACCTCGAGCCCGCGCTGCGCGGATAGCGCGAGCTGCCAGGCCGCGAAGAGGAGTGTCGCAACGAGTGCGGGCCACGCGAGGCCCCGGCCCGCGCCGTAGACGGCAACGAACCAGACGAGCTCGTAGCCCAAGAGGTTCAGCCAGTTGCTCATGCAGGAAGCGCGGGCTTGCTATCCGCTGCGTACGGGCCGGCCCCGCGGAATCCCGGCTTGGCGAGCAGCAGATGAGCGACACCAATCGAGCGCTCGCGAAATCCCCCTTCGCAGTAGGCAAGATAAAATTCCCACAGGCGGATGAAGCGCTCGTCGAACTTGAGCTTCCGCACCTCATCCAGCTGCGCAAGAAAGCGCTCTCTCCAGGCCTTTAACGTGCGCGCGTACGAGTGGCCGAAATCCTCCAGGTGCACCAGGGCGAGATCGCTCGAGTGCGTCTTGGCCGTGAGCATGGCCTGGATCGAGGGAATGAAACTGCCTGGAAAAACGTGGTGCTTGATGAAATCCACGGACTTGAGCGCCTGCGCGTAGCGCTGGTCCTCAATGGTGATTGCCTGTAGCAGGGCAAGCCCGTCGGGCTTCAGCAACCGTCCCAACTGGCCAAAGTAGGTGTCCAGGTACTCAGCGCCGATTGCTTCAATCATCTCTATGGAAACGAGCTTGTCGTACTGGCCGTTCAGGGCGCGGTAGTCCTCGAGCAGCACCGTCACGCGATCGCTCAGGCCCGCTTGCGCCACGCGCTCGCTCGCAAGCGCGTGCTGCTCGCGCGAGATGGTCGTGGTCGTCACCCGCGCGCCGTAGTGCGTCGCGGCGTGCAGCGCGAAGCCACCCCAGCCGGTGCCGATTTCGATCACATGATCGTCCGCGCTCAACTGCAGCTTGCGGCAGATAAGATCCAGCTTGCGTGTTGAGGCGCTTGCGAGCGTATCGTCCTCGGGCATCCAGTAAGCCGACGAATACATGAGATCGGGCGAGAGAAAGAGCGCAAAGAACTCGTTGCCGAGGTCGTAGTGGGCGGAAATGTTGCGCCGGCTGCCCTCAAGCGTATTGCGTCGCAGGTGCTGCCCGCTGCGCAGGAGCCAGCCGCCCAGACGCGCCCAGCCTTTCTCCATGCCATCCAGGAGGTTCCGACTGCGCACCAGCAGGCGTACCAGGGAAACCAGATCGTCGCAGCGCCAGTCGCCCGCCATGTAGGCCTCGCCTGCGCCGACGCTGCCGCTAGCAATGACGGCCCGATAGAAGGCAGGGTTGGTAACCTGCACCCGCACACGCAGGTCGGCATTGCCGGTGCCGAGCTCCACCGTACCGATGCCGTCCTGCAGTACCAGGCGAGCATCGTGCAGCTGCCTGAAGTGGCGGATCACGAGCGAACGCAGCCAGCGGTCGAAGCGGGTGAACCCGCTCGCCGCGAACTGCGTCCCAGCGTGGGCCGGCTGTGCTGTATTGCCGATGCTGGTCGTGAGGTTGTTCATCAGGATCCTGCCAGGGTGTTCGGATGGGGATAGAAGGGATTGCGCTTCAGCCACAGCCGCAGCGCCTGCCAGTAGATCGCCCCGACGACCTGGGTCGTCATGAGCGGATAACGCGTGAGCACGCGGCACAGTGAGCGGGCATCAAGTGGCCGACGCTGCAGGGTGAGGGTCGCATCGAGTTCCGGCTTGTCTGCACGCAGTACCTCCATGTGCACCAGCAGATTCTCGCCCGGTGGCGTAAACGCCCAGGCGTAGGAGCGCTCCATGGGCATGAACGGCGAAACATGAAAGCGTTTGGCAAATGACCACTGCAGTGCCCGGCCCTGTTCCTGGGCGGCCTCCGCGGTGAGGACATACGCGTGCCGTTCGCGCCAGGGGGTGTTGGTGATCTCGGTAATGATGCAGTCGAGTTGCGCGCACGACTCATCCGTGTAGCAGTAGTAAAAGGTCACCGGGTTGAAGATGTAGCCACCGTAGCGCAGGTGCGTCAGCAGTCTCACGGGGCCTGCGGGGCGCCGTCCGGTGGCGCGCTGCGCGCAATCGCGCACCGCATCGCTTAAGGGAACATGGCTCGGGCCGAGGAAATCGCTGCGGCGAAACTCGGCGAGGTTGCGTCGATTGACGGACCACAACCAGCGCCCGGCAAACACCCGCTCGAGCTCATCCAGATCCAGATACAGCTGCGCGATGCGGTAGCGGAACTCGTGCGCGTGGGGGGCGTGCCGCCGATGGCGAATCACGCCCTCATACACGGCGCTCGCTAACGGCGCGTCACCCCGTGTGTTCTGAGCGGGACTCACGTCGCGAACCCGATGGCGGCGCCTGCAGTCGCAACCGTGTTGCCGTGATCCGCCAACTGCGCGGCGGGCACCCAGTTCACGCCCAGCGCGCCGCATACCTCGACAGCGCTGCGTAACCCGTCCTCATGGAAACCCCATCCCCAGTAGGCACCGGCGAACCAGGTGTGCCGCTGGCCCTGAATTTCATTGCGCCGTGCCTGTGCGAGCACGGCGTCGTGCGTGTACACGGGATGCTGGTAGCGCAGGCGGCGCAGTATCTTGTCGGGCGCGATGTCCCGTGTACGGTTCAGGGTGACGATGATCGGCTCAGCCGAGCGCACGCCCTGCAGCAGGTTCATGCAGTAGCTGACCGTGCAGTCATCTTCGGCTGTTGCAGGAACGAAAGCGTTCCACGCCGCCCACGCCTTGCGGTTTTTCGGCAGCATGGAGGCATCGGTGTGCAGAACTGCTTCGTTGGGCTGGTAAGGGATTGCGCCGAGCAGCTCGCGCTCGCGATCCGTTGCGTCCGCGAGAATCCCCAGAGACTGATCGGAGTGGCAGGCGAGCACGACCTGGTCGAAACGCTCAGTTCCCGCAGCGGTGCGGATCTCAACGCCATGCGTGTCACGGCGCAGTGCCCGCACCGGGCAGGAGAGGCGTTCGGTGACCGTCCAGCGCGCGCGCAGCGCCCGGATGTAACTCGCGGAACCCCCGCGGACCACCCGCCAGGATGGCCGCCCGCGCAGGTTCAGCATGTGGTGGTTGGCCATGAAGCGCACCAGGTACTGGGCCGGGAACGCCAGAATCCCCGCAGGCGGCGCGGACCACAGCGCCGCCGCCATGGGCACCAGATGATCATCGCGGAACGCGGCGCCATAAGCGTGAGCCGACAGATACTCGCCCAGCGTCGGTCCCGGCGCGGGCTCCTCGAGGAGTGCGGGGGCTTCGCGGTAGAAGCGCAACAGGTCGCGCAGCATTCCCCAGAAGCGCGGCGAGGCGAGATTGCGGCGCTGACAGAAGAGACCGTCCAGCGTGCCGGCGTTGTACTCCAGGCCGCTCGCCTGGTTGTGCACCGAGAAACTCATGCTCGTGAGCTGCGACTCGACGCCAAGCTCGGCAAGCAGCCGCGTCAGCAGCGGGTAGTGGCTCTGGTTGTAGACGATGAACCCGGTATCGATCGCATGGCGCTCGCCGTTGAGCTCGATGTCGTGGGTATGGGTGTGGCCGCCGAGATAGTCGTTGGCTTCGAACAGCGTTACGGCGTGCTCGCGCGACAGGAGCCACGCGCTGGCAAGGCCTGAGATCCCCGCACCGACGACCGCGATACGCATGCGTCAGCCGCGCGTCCGCTGGATGATGAAGCCCGCCTGTTGCATGACGCGCGCGGGCACCGGTTTAAGGTTGTGGACGAGACGCAGGGCGGCCATCAGCCGCAGTCCGTAGTAAGTCAGGTCAATTTCCCACCAGCGGAAGCCCTGGCGCACCGATCCCGGGAAGAAATGGTGGTTGTTGTGCCAGCCCTCGCCGAAGGTCAGGAGCGCCAACCACGGGTTGTTGCGGCTGTCATCGCGCGTCGGGAAGCGACGCGTGCCGAAGCGATGCGCGAGAGAGTTGATGGTCACCGTGGCGTGAAACAGCACCACCGTAGAAACAAAGAAGCCCCAGGTCAGAAGTTGCCCGCCGCTGGTGCCAAGCCCGGGGGCATAGTGCGCGAGCAGGCTCCCAAGTCCGTAAAGCGCGCTCGCGAGCGCGATCGGCACCAGGATGTCGTAGCGATCAAGCCAGCGCAGTTCCTGGTAGCGGGCGAAATCCGGGATGCGCTTCCAATCGGTGCGAAATCCTGCCGGCGTCAGGAACCAGCCCATGTGACTCCACAGGAATCCGTGCACGCGCGGCGAATGTGGATCGCGCTCGGTGTCGGCATGCTGGTGGTGGTTGCGGTGATGGGCGGCCCACCACAGGGGCCCGCGCTGCACGCAGGAAGCACCGATGCAGGCGAATACGAATTGCAGCGCGCGCGAGGTGCGAAAGGTGCGATGCGCGAAGTAACGGTGGTAGAAGCCGGTGAGCGCAAACATGCGCACCACGTACAGGGCCGCCGCGATGGCGATGGCGATGCGTGATACGCCGACCCAGAACACCGCGACGCACGCAAGGTGCATGGCCACGAAAGGGGAGGTGCGCAGCCAGTCGATGCGCTCGGCCCCGCTCTCGAGCCCCGTGCTGGCACTCGTGTCAAACCAGCGGCGCAACGAAACGTTCACCGCCGACCAGAAGGAGGGGGTGACGGACTCCATCAGCACAGCCGGGGACGGCTCCGACATGCGTTTCTCCTAAGCAGCGGTCTGCTTATGGAAATACGCAGCGGCGACCGATCAGGATGCAGTCCCGATCAGGTTTTCCTCAGATCTGGATCGCGCCTTTGGCGATGATGGGCCCGGTAGGGGCCCCGTGGGGAGCTCCGCCGGGTGGCTCGAGCGTAATGGCGAGCAGGGAACCTGAAGCGAGCGCGGAGCGCACGTCCGCCGGCACAGCGACCGTACGTGTCTTGTCGATGGGCAGCAGACCCAGCGATCGCGGCGCCTTGCCGGGCGGGATCAGCCACAGTTCCGGCACCCGCCCCTGGGCGTCCGGGCGGCCCGGCACCGGCACCATCAGCACGGTGCCGTGGATGCGATCCACCGAGGCCAGCCATCCGGGACTGCCGTCGTCATGCGCCAGGGTTGTAACGGGCCTTGCGCCCGGTTCAGCCGCGCCCGGCTGGACTGCAGCCACCGGGAGTTGTGGAGCGGGCGACGGCAGTCGCGCCACCCAGATCGCAACGATTGCGGCCATACCGGCGAACGCTGCGGCGGCACGCCAGAACGCCAGCGACTGCCACAGGCCGCCGCGGGCTGGGTCGTTCCCCTGCCAGCCAAGCCGCTGGCAGATCTGCGTCCACAGGTGTGCCGGGGCGGCGACCGGTTCAATGTCGGCAAGCCACGGTTCCAGGCGCCGCTCCCAGCGGCCGATGCGCTGCGCAAATACCGGGTCGGACTCGCCACGCGCCTGCGCGCTGCGACGCTCGGCAGCATTCAGTACGCCCAGCACCAGCTCCGCGGCCAAGAGGTCGTCGTCGGGCGGTTCGAGGTCCTGATCCTGGTCGCTCATGTTTCCAGACACGCGCGCAGCTGCAGCAGACCCCGGCGGATCCAGCTTTTGATCGAGCCGAGTGGCGCCTGGATGCGCGCCGCCAGTTCCTCGTACGTCGAGCCGTCGAAGAACGCCTCACGGATCAGCGAGCGGCGCCGCGGCTCGAGTTGCTGCAGGCAGCGTTCGAGACGGGCGCGCTCGGTCAGCGCTTCGGCCTGCTCGGCCGGGGAGGCGCCCGGATCCGCCACGTCATCGGCCATTTCCAGACTGGCGCGCGCCGCGCGACCGGGCGTCGCGCGCAGCCGATCGATAGCCTTGTTGCGCGCCATCATGGCCAGCCAGGTCATGGCGCTGGCCCGTGCAGCATCGAACTGCGCGGCCTTGCGCCACACACTCGTGAAAACTTCCTGCAGTACTTCTTCCGCCTCGGAGCGCTCGCTGAGTACGCGCAGGCAGATGCCGAACAACCTGCTGGAAGTGTCCCGATAGAGTGTCTCGAATGCCGCGCGACTGCCGAGCGCGACTTGCGCCAGCAGCGCTTCGGGCTCGGCGGAGGAAGGCGTGGCGCTCGAGTCAGGCATTCAAACACCGATCGCAACAGCTGCATTGACGGGACGGCCTGTGCGTATATGCCATGTGGTTGCCAGCCGGCGCAAGCGGCGGCCGCGCATCAGCAGCGCGATGAAGCTAGCGCATCTCATAGCGCAGGGTGCGTCCCTGTTCGGTTTGCGTCTCGAGTGCCAGCCACTCGCCGCGCGGCGAGTACCACAGGTCGATGCTCATCTTCGCGCCCGTCAGTGAATAGTGCTCGGCCTCGATATCGCGCCCGTCGACGCGTATGCGCCCGTTCCCGAGCCTGGTGGCCGTGACAGCCTCATATTTCCCGGTCTGCGCGTTCAGCAGCCGATGGGCTGCGAGGAAGCTTTCATCCCAGTACGCGAAGCTTTTCACGCAGGCCGGCAACACCCCCTCGCCCTGAGGACCGCGTACCTCAAAGGCGTTGCCAGCGAGGTGTCCATGAACGGCAAGCTCCTTGCCGTTGTCATCGGTGTGCGCGTCGATCTGCTCGAGGCAGCCGCCGCGCCACAGTTCATGATCCTGGTGGTCATATCCATAGAGCGGGATGAACAGCGCCTTCACCCTGAAGTGCGCCCGGCTCTCGACCTGCACCTCCCCGGCACGCCCGGTCACGGTGAAGTCATGTTCGCCGATCGGCTTGCCGTCGAGCAGCACCTGAAAGTGCCATTGCCGGATATCGCCCGGGGACCCTGCCGCCGTCGGAGCAGATATCGCGGGGAGGCACACGAGCACGGCCGCCGGCCCCAGCAGGCAGGCCGCCACGCTCGCGCCTCGCGAGTGTCGGAGGGTTTCCAGTATCACTAGGCTCTATACGCAGGCACGGGCTGCCTGGATGCAGCACCTGGCGCGAGCGGGCCGGCTCAACACGTGTTCCGAGCCGTTCATCGCTTTGCATGCTGCCGCCGGGGCGAGGCAGGGACCCGGATGGTACGCTTGGCAGTCTCACGGCTTGCGATAGCCCCCAGATGCCAGCAGGTACTAGCATGCATGATTCACTCGTCCGAATTTCTTTGGCGTCCCTGGTGGCGCTGCTGGTGTCACTACCGGTGACTCTTGCCGCCGCGCCGCCCGCGAGCGCGCAAGTGACGCCCATGACGCCGGATGTAGTCGCAAGCTACGACCAGGTCCGTCCGCAAGCCGACTACATCAAGCGCGTGGTGATGATTCCGATGCGGGACGGCGTGAAGCTATACACCGTCATCGTCATGAAAAAGGGCACCAGCAACGGGCCCATCTTGCTCTCGCGCACCCCTTACGACGCCAAGGACACGGCGGCGCGCACCAAGAGCCAGTCGATCACCGAAATCCTGCCTGCCATGGATGCCGAGTTTGTTGAAGACAACTATATCCGCGTCTACCAGGACATCCGTGGACTGCACAATTCCGAGGGTCAGTTCATCATGACCCGGCCCATCGTCGGACCACTGAATACGACGGGCATCGACGAGTCGACCGACGCCTACGACACCATCGACTGGCTGGTGAAAAACGTGCCGGAAAGCAATGGCAAAGTCGGCGTCATCGGCAGCAGCTATCTCGGCTTCACCACGCTGATGGCGGAGATCAACCCTCACCCGGCCCTGAAGGCCGCCGTGCCGCAGAGCCCCATGGTGGACACCTGGATCGGCGACGACTCGTTTCACAACGGCGCCTTCCGTAATCCGACGATGGACTATGTCGTTGAACAGAGTACGGCCAAGGCAGAGGGCGGCGGGCCAGCCGTGGGTGTCGGTGACGACTACACGCGCTATCTCGAGGCTGGATCGACGGGTGACTACGTCCGCAAATGGGGCATCGAGGATTACCCGTTCGCGCAGAAGCTCATGCAGAACCCGGCCTACACATCCTTCTGGTCTCTGCAGGCGGTCGACAAATGGATGGGCGCACGGCCGCTGACCGTGCCGACAATGCTGGTGGTGGGGCAATGGGATCAGGAGGACTCTTACGGCGCGCCGGCTGTTTATAAGGCGCTCAAAGACAAGAATCACGACATGGTGTCGCTGGTCANNGTCATCGGGCCCTGGCGCCATTCCGGCGTCAATCATTACGGCTACGATTTAGGGGCGCTCACTTTCACCGGCGACACTGCCGATGAATTCCGCGTCAAATACCTGAAGCCCTTTTTTGATTACTACCTCAAGGGCGCGCCGGACCCGCATACGCCGCGGGTTCTCACGTATGCCACGGGCGTCAATCGCTGGGAACAATCCCCCACCTGGCCGATGGGGACGTTGACGCCGCTTTACCTCGGCGAGCGCTACACCGCCAGTTTCACCGCCCCCGCGGCGGGCGGTCATGACGACTATGTCTCCGATCCGTCAAAGCCGGTGCCTTTCATCCCACGCCCAATCAATATGAATGACCAGAAGCAGTGGAAGCCGTGGCTGGTACACGACCAGCGCTTTGTCTCGGACCGCCCGGACGTGTTGGTTTACCAGACCACCACGCTTGAGAAGCCCGTGCACATCATGGGCGCCCCGCAGGTGAATCTGTTTGCCGCGACTTCAGGGACTGACAGCGACTGGGTGGTCAAGCTCATCGATGTCTACCCGAACAGCTCGCCGGAACCGGCTGATCAGGGCTCAAAGCCCGGCACTGCGGGTTTCGAATTGCCGATGGGCATCGAGATCTTCCGCGGTCGCTACGTCCACGGCTTCGACAAACCGGCGGCTCTGACTCCTGGGAAGGTGGAGGAATACAGATTCGGCCTCCCGAATGTCGATCATGTGTTCCTGCGGGGCCACAAGATCATGATTCAGGTGCAGTCGAGCCTGTTTCCACTTTACGACCGCAATCCACAAACCTATGTGGACAACATCTTCAATGCCAAACCCGGGGATTACCGGCGCGTGACGGAGAGTGTCTATCGCGGTGGAGCAACTGCCAGCAGCGTGCTGCTTCCGGTTGTGCCATAGCGCCGGCAGGCCCGTAAGCTGACAGGGGCGGCGCCGCCGCTCCCCGGGTTTGCTACGCCACTCAACGCGCGCCGCCGCCGGCCAGCAATTGCTCTCCGGTCAGCCAGTGGGAGTCGTCTGAGGCCAGGAACACCGCGATCGACGCAATGTCGTCCGGCTGACCGATGCGTCCCAGCGGCGTCTGTGCGACGGCGCCGGCTTGAAAATCGGAGCCGATGAAACCGGCCGCATGAGTGCCTTCGGTTTCGACCATGCCGGGGTTCAGCGCGTTGACGCGAATCTTGCGCGCGCCGAGTTCACGCGACAGCACCCCGGTAATCGCATCCACCGCGCCCTTGGTGCCGGTGTATACCGCGCTGCCAGGAGGCGTGATGCGAGTAACGACGGACCCGATGTTGATGATGCTGGAACCTTCGCCAAGGTGCTTGACCGCAGCCTGCGTTGTCAGCAGCAGCCCGAGCACATTGATGTTGAAGTGCCTGTGGAAGTCTTCTTCGGTAACACTTTCGATCGGCGCGAACCCATAGACACCCGAGTTATTGACGAGGATATCAAGTCGGCCGAATTGCTTGACGGCGGCGTCGACGATCGCCTGGGCGTCGCGCGCCTTGGAAACATCGCCGCGCACGGCGACGGCCTCGCCCCCGGCCGCGGTGATATCCGCCACAGTTGCATCCGCGCCCGCTTTGCTGGACGCGTNNATTGACGACTACCGATGCGCCTTCGGCGGCCAGCGACTTGGCAATGGCAGCGCCGATGCCTTTGGATGCGCCGGTAACCAGGGCGACTTTGCCTTTGAGCTTGCTCATGAGGTTTTCCTGACGGGTGGGTTGTCGGTGGCTGAGAGTACCGTAATTCCGTAGTTCATCCTAGCGGAACTATAGAACTAATTATCAAGAGCTGATACGATCAGGGCATGAGGCCGCTGGTTCATCCCGCGATCGACGACATCACCGTGGAGGGCATCCTGCATGCCCTGTCCGACCCTGTGCGCGTTGCGATCTATGCAAAGCTAGCGGCCGCGCACGGCGCGACCACCTGCTCGAACTTCCTTCAGATCAGCGATCGCAGCGTCCCCAAATCCACGCTTTCCCAACACTTCAGGGCGCTTAGGGAAGCAGGGTTGGTCCGCAGCGAACGGCACGGTGTGGAGATGCGCAACGTCAGCCGCTGCAAGGAGATCGAGCGGCGCTTCCCGGGATTGATCGCCGCGATTTTGCACGCGTATAGCGTCGAGGCCACGGGCCAGACCGGCGCGGCGAGACGCAAGCCGGATGCCCGGAAGATGAGAGCTGTTTAGCTAGGCGACAACCTGCATCGCAGCCATGCGCGATTGGCTGAAGGCACTTAAGGCGTGCGATCTTCAATGCGCTTCGCCAGCTCAGCGAGCTCGGACGGATCGATCTCTTCATCGATGACAACCTCTGCGTTGTCAGCGGGTGTCTGCACCGGCGGTCGTTTTACAGCTGGCTTCACGGCGCTCGCCGGCGTCGCCGCCGGAACGGGCATTGCCGTTATGGCAGTGAATGTCCTGAGTTGGCTCTGGGGCGTATAGCNNGCGCTCGCCGGCGTCGCCGCCGCTGCGGGTGGGTCATCGACAACTGCCCTCGCTGCGGATGGCCTTACCCACTCTTTGTGCTGACTCATCCAGCGCTGATAACGATCAAAGCTCCACATGCCGTCATCGCCGCCGGATTGAATGACATTCGCGAGCTGGCTGAAGTTGCCAACCCTGATGGTTCCTCTGGCGGCTTGGCTTGCCAACAGCAGCTCACAGCGGGGCACCCGTAATTGATGCGCTTCGATGAAATCCAGCCGCTGGCATAGCACCCCGACAAGACAGTCCGCCAGCTGGGCTCGTACGCTGCCCTGAATTTCCGGTGCGAATGACATACACAGCCGCGTCACCGCCTCCGCACAGGTTGCGGAATGCATTGTCGCCAGCACCAGGTGTCCGGTTTCCGCAGCGTTCAGGGTCAGACGCATCACTTCAGGCGTGCGCATCTCANNCACCACCAGCACGTCCGGATTCTCTCGCAGCGAGTCGATGAGCCCCTGCTCAAAAGAAGGTGAGTGGGTCGGTATCTCGCGCTGACGAATGAACGCGCGTCGATTCGAGAACAGATACTCGAGCGGGCTCTCCAACGTGATGATGTTGCTGGCGCGCGATGCGTTGATCTCCTCCAGCAGCGCCGCGAGTGTCGTGGTCTTACCGCTGCCGGTCGGACCCGACACCACCACCAGTCCGGATGGGGCATTGATCAGGGAGCGAAAATCAGGATGCAGATTGCAGGCCCGCAGATCGTTGACCGAGGGACTGAGTAGCCGAATGGCGATGGCGTANNACAGGTTGATCCGGCAGCGGGTGCCTCCAACCACGAGCGACAGATCGGCAGATCCGCGCTGCGTGAACTGCTCCCAGGCCTGTGGCCCAAGCAGCTCATGCGTCATGGCTTTGACGTCCGGTGGTGCGAGGATCTCCCCGAGGGAGAGCAGTTCGCCGCGCACGCGCGCGACTGGCGGCGCCGCGCTCTCCAGGTGCAGGTCGCTCGCGCCGCGCTTACGCGCCGCCTGTATCCAGTCTCGAAGGGGCATCCAATCGCTCCGGCGCAGCGTCGCCAATGACCGCTGCGCAGCAACCTCTAGCTTACTAGCCTGCCGCGTGATGCGAGTGTACNNATGGTGGGCGGTACTGGGATCGACCAGTGGCCGCTGGACTGAGCCACGCCCGTGGGCCTGCCGGCTTAGGTCGAGGAGCGGGCAAAGGCGAGTAACGGCGCGAAATCACGACCATCGGCTGCTACCAGGGCGTCGATGTACGCGCGCCGGGTCGTGTCGGTACTGCGCAACGCGCCGCTACCCCACGGCAACGGATCGGTCTTGAAGTGCCTGATCAGAGCGAGGTCCGCCACCATGCGCGCGTGGCGACCGTTGCCGTTGCGAAACGGATGCACCGTCACGAGTCGATAATGCAGACGCACGGCCAACTCATCCGGTGGGTAGGTGCCAAGCTCGAGCCACGCACGCGCATCGTCGTAGGCGCGGCGTAGTTCCTGTCGGATCAGGTGGTGCCCGACGCCGATGTTGGTATCGCGTTCGCGATAGGCGCCGGCCCAGTCCCACACTTCGCCGAACATTTCCCGGTGCAGGCGCTGCATGAAGCCATCTGAGAGCATCTGCGGCAGCCGCGCGAGCCGCGAGCGCAGGCCCCACTGCCGCCCGCGAATGATGTTGCCCGCCTCGGCTTCGTTCAATTCGCCGTGGGTGGTAATCGAACGAATCTTGAGTCCCGCCACGTCGTCGGGAGTGAGCGGCGTAGCTCCTGGTGCGTGTGCACCTTGCAATGGCATAGATCTAACGCCACAGTTCCCGCGGCCGCCGCTCGAGCTCCTGCGCGAGTTCTTCGACCTGATCCTTGAGCTCCCGGTCGGAAAGCCCCTGGGCCTCGAGCCGCATGGAGTGCGCCACCGGTGCGATGCGCTGTTGCGCAAGTTCCCGCGCGCGCGCGGAGAGCGTCTCGCGCAGGCCCTTGCGGGGCACGATGGCATAGACGAAATCCGCATCGAGGGCCGCCGCGGCCCGGCGCAGCGAGGCGAGGGTGATGGTCCCGGCCCGCTCGCTCCCCTCGAGCTTTACGACGTTTTGCTGAGCGATGCTCAGGCGACGACCGAACGCCGCCGCCGTGATGCCTAGCGATTCGCGCAGCGCACGGATCCACCCGGACGCGGGCAGGGCACGCTCGAGCGTCCGCGCCGCGCCACGCAGGGCAGGCAGCTTCCGATCGATCTGAGAGGCGCTGAGCAGGGTGCGAGGCAGGGGCATGTAGGTTCGCCTTAAGTCAATGCCCTATATTGTACACCGTATAGGATGTAAAAACATGAGATATATACACCCTATAGAGTGTTATTTGTGACCTAATGTACACCCTGGCAGCACGCGTGCCGGCGGGTTAAGCGGCGGTTTCGAATTCTGCAGATTTGCCTATCCCGGATTCAACCGGCGGCGAGGCGAGATTCTCGCCCAACGAAGTCCAACAACGACAGCGATGTAGTGCTCAGCGTGGGTCGTCCCATCGGTCAGAAATGGAACGCGAACATTCGACATCGCCTCCCGAGCGCGTCGAAGCCCAAAGGATCCACAGCGCGGGTCGACGAGAACCGGTAAGGAGCGTTCCAGAACAGCTCACTGCGGGAGGGCATTCAGTCGACTTCGTGAAACGGTCTCAATTGGCGTGACCGGCGCATGCATGGGGATGATCCTTGGACAGTGATTCACTAAAATCTTGAGCCCGCACGCTCCCAAAAGCCTCGCTGCTGTGAGCTTCACCAAGTCATATTTTAGTGGCCATCTCCAAGTACAGGCAGAACGCCCTGGTCACGCCGGCTTGAAAGTTTTTTCCGTACAGCGCGGCGTGTTTTTCGCTAAGCGCATAATAATTTATGGTGGGCGGTACTGGGATCGAACCAGTGGCCCCTGCCGTGTGAAAGCAGTGCTCTACCGCTGAGCTAACCGCCCTTTTTTTAGGGACCGGAAGTCTATAGGCGCCCCCGCGTCAAGGCAATGACCGCGATTCGCCGCGGCCGGAGCGCCGAGGCACCGCGCCGCAGCCCTTGGTAACATGCGCGCCCGCAGTTGCGTGCCGAGCCCCATGACCGTCGTTACACGCTTCGCTCCCAGCCCCACAGGGATGCTGCATCTTGGCGGCGTCCGCACGGCGCTTTTCAGCTGGCTGTACGCACGCCGCACCGGTGGCGGATTCATTCTGCGCGTGGAGGATACCGACCGCGAGCGCTCAACCGATGAGGCCGTGCGCGTGATTCTGGATGGCATGTCCTGGCTTGGTCTGACGGCCGACGAGGGTCCGTATTTCCAGACGCAGCGCTTTGAGCGCTACCGTGCAGTCATCGGCGAGATGCTCAAGGCCGGCAGCGCCTATCACTGCTACTGCACCAAAGAGGAACTGGACGCACTGCGCGAGCGGCAGATCGCGCGCAAGGAAAAGCCGCGCTATACGGGCATCTGCCGTGATCGCACCGAGCCGCGTCCGGGCGTAAGCCCGGTCGTGCGGTTCCGCAATCCTCTGAGCGGCGCCGTGGTGGTGCAGGACCTGGTGCACGGGCCGGTGACGTTCCAGAACGCGGAGCTCGACGATCTGATCATCGCGCGCTCCGATGGCACGCCCACCTACAACTTCTGCGTGGTAGTGGACGATCGCGACATGGGCGTCACGCACGTCATCCGCGGCGACGATCATCTGACCAACGCCGCGCGGCAGAAGCAGATTTATGACGCGCTCGGCTGGACGGTGCCGGCGATGGCGCACATTCCGCTGATCCACGGCCCCGACGGCTCGAAGCTTTCCAAGCGGCACGGCGCGCTCGGCGTCGACGCCTACCGCGCCATGGGCTATCTGCCGGAGGCGCTGCGCAATTATCTGGTGCGGCTCGGCTGGAGCCAAGGCGACAAGGAATTTTTTACGACAGCAGAGGTGATCGAAGCTTTCGATCTCGCGCATGTCGGACGCTCGCCCGCCCGCTTCGACTTCGTGAAGCTTGAGAGCATGAATGGGCATTATATCCGCGCCAGCCGGGACGCAGACCTCGTGGCCGCGCTCGACGCCGCTCTGACTCATCTGCCGAACGGCACCGTGGCCAGGCAAAAGCTCGAT
>PMHN01000339.1 GCA_003156695.1 Gammaproteobacteria bacterium | reverse complement strand
GTGATGCGCGAGGTGATGTTGGTCTCGGCCGCCGTCGGTGAAGCCGCCGCACGCTCGTAAAGGTCGGCCGCCGTCTGCACGACGTCGTTCATGATGCGCAGGTCGTCCTGGATCACATTCCCGGCCGCATCCGTCGGTACGGCGCGCTTCACGTAGAAGATCGGGTAGTCGAGGGTCGCCGGGTCGCCTGCCTGGCTGTTGGCAATGTTGACGCTACCGCCGCCGCTGCAGGCGCCAATCCCCAGCGCCAGCGCCGCTGTGAACGCCGCGCTTGCCAGCGCGGTGGCGGGATGCCGCAGTGCCGGCGGGCCTGGGCCCGTCTTATGTACGCACTCCATCGGCGCGAATGTAACGTAATTCGGTGCCACGCTGATTACTTTCCCTTACCGCCAATTCCGTCACGGCGCGTACCCGCATTCCGCGGTTCCCTGATGTCTCAGGGGTGCAGCACCGGTCAGTACTACTAGGTAGTCGTTCGACCCGGAGCACGCCGTGACCGGGCTCGCAGTTTGTCGTGCGCAACCCCGCGCGAGACCCAAACCAACAGGACTGTCGGCGACCGGCGACGTCCGCCACTTGAGACAAACGGGGCGGGAAGCGGGCAACCGTATAGTCCGGCGCGCACCGGGCATTTTCGGGAGTTAACGAGCGCCATGAGTGTCATGACTGACAATCGAAATCCGGGTTCGCGCGGCGCGCGCCGCACCGCGATGCGCACTGCCGTGTGCGCCCTGGTGCTCGCGCAGTTCAGCAGCGCCGCACTCGCAGGTCCCGCCGAGCAGGCCAAACGTATCTATGAACGCATCGCGGGCGTACCGCCGCCGCCGGCAATCCTGCAGCAGATGACCACCGCGATTCAGAACAGTCCGGGGCAGGCGGGGCTGCTGGCCGCCGCGGCGATCGCCACCCAGGCGCCGACGTTCTACAACGTGACGCTCAAGAATTTTGTGATGCCCTGGACCAATCGCGACCAGACGGTGTTCGCGCCGTTTAACGACTACGCCGCGACCGTGATCGGCATGGTGCGGGACAACGTGCCATTCAACACCGTGTTGTCGGCCGACCTGCTCTACACCGTCAACGCGCCGGGGTTGCCGGCGCCTTCCAACGCCAGCAACGCCCACTACGCCACCGCCGAAGCCAACGGCGTTGATCTGAGCACGACGCTCAAGGCCACCAGCCAGTCGGCGGTCTACGGCACACCGACGGCGGCGACCGCCGGCGTGCTCACCAGTTACGCCGCGGAGGCCGCGTTCTTCATCAACGGCACCAACCGCGCGATGTTCCGCTTCACCATGATCAACCACTTCTGCGGCGACATGCCGACGCTGGAGGACACGACGCGCCCCACGGACCGCGTCCGCCAGGACGTGGCGCGCTCCCCGGGCGGTGACAGTCGCGTGTTCCTGGACACCTGCGTCGGCTGCCACAGCGGTATGGACCCCATGGCGCAGGCGTTCGCCTACTACAACTTCAATGGCACGCTCGGGGCGGTCACCAACACCGGCACCATGCAGTACACGTCCGGCCAGGTGCAGCCGAAGTACCTGATCAATGCCACCAACTTTCCCTACGGCTATGTGACCCCGGATGACAGCTGGTCGAACCGCTGGCGCACCGGTCCCAACGCCGCGCTCGGCTGGTCGCCGTCGCTCCCGGGCAGCGGCAACGGTGCCAAGTCCTTAGGTCAGGAGCTGGAGTCGAGCACTACCTTCGCCCAGTGCCAGGTGACCAAGGTGTTTCAGGCCGTGTGCTTCCGCGCGCCGGTGAACGCTGCGGACCTTGCGACGGTTAGCACCATTACCTCGAGCTTTACCTCCAGCGGCTACAACCTGAAGACGGTGTTCCAGCAGTCCGCCGCCGCCTGCCCGGGTTCTTGAAGGAGCCGTCATGAACAGGGAGCCCCTCATGAGCTTGCAGGTCTTGACGCGCAGTTGCCGCGCGCTCCTGGTTCTCGCCACGCTTGCCGCGCTCGCCGCCTGCAGTGGCGGCGCCGCGACGCAGGTTAACCAGCTGTCCACGGCGCCGAGCAGCGCAGCGTCCAACTACACCGGTCCCGCGCCGGCGAACGCCGATATACAGGCCTTCAAGGTCTCGTTCTGGCAGAACGTCATCCCGTCGGATCGCTGCGGCGGCTGTCACCACCAGGGCGGACAGTCGCCGATGTTCGCACGCACGGACGATGTGAACCTCGCCTACCAGGCCGCAGGTCCTTTGGTGAACCTCACCAACCCCACGCAGTCGACCTTCGTTCTCAAGGTCGGCGGCGGTCATAACTGCTGGGTGGCGGACCCCTCGGCCTGCGCCGCCACCTTGCTGGTGTGGATCCAGAACTGGATCGGCACCGGAGCTTCCTCAGTCTCGCAGGTGACACTGGTCGCCCCGCCGGTGCAGGCCGCGGGCGGCGGCAAGCAGTTTCCCCCGCCGGTGCCGGCGGGGTATGCCCCCGTCTTTTCGATAGTGACGACGTTCTGCTCGGGCTGTCACACGCCCAGTTCCGCGAGCGCGCAGCAGCCGTATTTTGCCGACGCCGCTGACCCGACGGATTCCTACATCGCGGCGCAGCCCAAGATCAATCTTGCGACGCCCAACCTGTCGCGCTTTTACGAGCGCCTCGCGGACGATATGCATCACTGCTGGGCTACGCCCTCATCCGGCGGCGCGCCGGATTGCCCGGGCAGCGCGGCCCAGATGCTGGCGGCGCTCACAAGCTTCGCCAACAGCATTCCCGTGACGCCCATCAATCCGAACCTGGTCGTCTCGAACGCGCTCACGCTCACGCAGGGCACCATCGCCTCCGGCGGCAGCCGCTATGACGCGAACGTCATTGCCGAATATATGTTCGAGACCGGCCAGGGCGGTACCGCCTATGACACCAGTGGCGTGACGCCCGAAGCCGATCTGACGCTCTACGGCAACGTCACCTGGGACAGCAGCTGGGGCATCATCATCGGCCAGGGAGGCTCGGCGCAGGCTTCCACCAGCGCGAGCCAGAAGCTCGCCGCCATGATCCAGTCATCGGGGGAGTATTCCATCGAGGCGTGGATAAACTCCGCGAACGTCACGCAGACCAATGCCTGGGTTGTGAGCTACTCCGGCAGCAACACCACGCGCAACGCGACGCTTGGGCAAGCCGCCACGCAGTACGAGGGGTTCACCCGTTCGAGCGTCACCGATACCAACGGCATGCCGCCGCTGGTGACGACGACCGCCAACGGCGCGGCTCAGGCGGCGCTGCAGCACGTCGTGCTCACCTACGATCCGGTCAACGGTCAGAAGCTCTACATCAACGGCATCTATACCGGCGACGTAGACCCTTCCAAGGGCGGCTCGCTCGCCAACTGGGACAGCACCTTCGCGCTGGTGCTCGGCAATGAGACCACCGGCCAGCGTCAGTGGCAGGGGGACATCAGGTTCCTCGCCATCCACAACATCGCGCTGACGCCCGCGCAGATCCAGCAGAACTTCGCCGCCGGCGTGGGCCAGAAGTACTACCTGCTGTTCGGCGTGAGCGCGCTGACCGGCGTGCCGCAGTCGTACATCCTCTTCCAGGCGAGCCAGTACGACAACTACAGCTACCTGTTCGACCAGCCGAAGTTCATCAGCCTCGATCCCACCGCGACGGTGCCGTCAAATCTGCAGATCAGCCACATCCGCATCGGCGTCAATGGCCAGCTCGCGCCCGCGGGCCAGTCGTTCGCGACCCTGAATGCCTCGGTCGGCGGCTCGAACTACACCGCCGCCAACGGGCAGCTGCTCTCGAGTCTCGGCACGGTCATCCCGGTCCAGCTGGGCTCCGCCAACGACCTGTTCTTCCTGCAGTTCGACCAGCTCGGCAGCCACGTGT
>PMHN01000023.1 GCA_003156695.1 Gammaproteobacteria bacterium | reverse complement strand
CGCGTGGCCACACCGCTGGCCAACCCCGGACTCGACGGCTCGCACGTCATGCTGGTGCAGGCCGACCACCGCATGAACTTCTATGCGGGCAGCCGCTGGCCGGGTACGGCGCCGGAGGTCATCGGGGCGTTGACGGTGGAGACGCTGCGCGCCTCGGGCGCCTGGAACTGGGTGCAGGACTCGGCCAGTGCTTTCCCGGCGGATTACCTGCTGCAGATCACGATGCGCCGTTTCGAGGCGGACTACACCGGCGGCGGCGCCGCTCCTGAAGTGCAGGTGGTGTTGGAGTGCACCATCGGGCGGCGCGAGGGGCGTGAGGTCATCGCGAGCTTCGTGGCGCAGGGCGCGGCCACGGCCGCCGCGGATCGCATGAGCGATGTCGTGGCGGCGTTCGAGCAGGCGNNGCCGGTCGCCTCCATCGCGCGGCTCAGCCAGTAATCCGCCTGCGAGGGATTGGCGAACACCGCGAAGTCACTGCTGTATTCGATGCCGAGCGCCGCGCGGTTGCTCCATAGCGTGTCGAAGTAGCCCGTGAGCTGCGCGGCCAGCGGTGCGCTGCGCGACACCTCCACGGCTGCGTCCGCTTCCAGGTTGTAATCGCCAAGGCCGCGGCGAGTGAGATTCGCTGAGCCCACGATGCCCCACAGCCGCTCCTGCCCGTAGACCATGACGAGGTTCGAGTGGAAACGCTCGCCGTGGGTGCGATACCAGCGCACGCGCACCGCGCCATCGCTGCGCGACTCCAGTTCACTCGCCATGGGCTGATTGGGAATGCCGCCGCTCGTCACCTGCTCGTCTTCGCCCGGATCGAGCAGCAGGCGCACGCTCACACCGCGGCCCGCCGCCGCCAGCAATGCCCTGATGACACTGCGATCCGCGAGCTTGAATGCCGCTATATCAATGGCGTCACCGCGGCCCGCGGCATCCAGCTGCGCGAGCAGCGCCTCGCTGATGGCGCCCTCGGTGAGCGTCTGTAGCTGCACAACCGGAGCGGCTGCGATGGCGGCGGGCAGTGGCGCCGTGGCTGCGAACGAGGCGGCGTCGCCACGCCAGCCGGAGGCCCGGGCAAGCGCCAGCTCCGAGGCCAGGAGCGCGTCAAGCGGCGGCCCGGCGAGGCGCAGCGCGACGTTGGACCACAGCGCCTGGGCGTCCTGCGGATTCGCCGAACCGACCATCCCCGTGAGCGCGCCGTGGCCATCATCGGCGATGATGACCTTGCGGTGGTCGTGCTTGAAGTTATAGCGCTGCGTGGCGCCGCCCAGCGCTCCGGTGGGTGTATCCCACCAGCTCGCCGTGAGACGCCACAAGCCGCTGTACAGCGGATTGGAGTCACGCAGCACACGCGGATCGGTGATCACGACATCCATACCCGCGGAGCGCAGCAGCTGCAGTACCGCGGACGCTGCGGGTGCGCCGGAAGTTTCGTTGGCCGGATCGCTGATGAGCAGCACCTTCAGCGCCGGCAGTGCGCGCCGGCGCTCCAGCAGCGCGTCCTGCAGTTGCGCCCCGAGCGGCGGAGCGCCCGCGACTGGAGCACCGCCGATGAGCGCGTAGTCGAGTACGACAAACACGCGTGCGCCACGCACGACCTCGAGCAGCTGGTTGAAAATCGCCTGGCTCACGACCGGGCGCCCGAAGGCATCCGCGGCGGTGATATCGGCAATGAACGCGACGTCCTCCGCGGGCACCGTACTCAGTGCGGAGGCGACGTGCGCGCCGGGCGGCAGGGGCTTGTGGCTTCCCCACCAACCCACCGCTACCCAGGCGATGGCCACGCAGCCGGCGAGTACACGCCGCCAGCCGCGCCAGCCACGAGACACCGGTTCAGGCCAGGCGTGGTGCTGCGGCGCTCGTCTGGCGCAGCAGGTGCGCGAACGGCACGCCGCCTTCGGCCTGCTGGCTGAGCAGGGCGAGCAGATCGTCGGCAGTGCACGGCTCGCCGAACAGGCGCCCCTGCCCATAATGGCAGTTGTTGGCGCGCAGGAACTCCAGCTGCCGCTGCGACTCGACGCCTTCCGCGATGACTTCCATGCCGAGGCTGCGGCCCATCTCGATGATGGTGCGCACGATGGTCGCGTCGCCGGCGTCATCGCTGGCGTCGCGCACGAACGACTGGTCGATCTTCAGCGTACCGATGGGGAACTGCTGCAGCGCCGACAGTGATGAATACCCGGTACCGAAATCGTCGATCGACAGGTGCAGGCCCATGGCATACAGCTCATCGAGCAGGCGCACGGTGCGCTGTGGATCCGCCATCAGGGTGGTCTCGGTGATCTCCAGCTCGAAGCAGGTCGGGGACACCCGGTGCTGCTTGAAGACCGAGCGGCAGCGCAGGATAAAGCTCGCCTGGCGCAGCTGCTTCAGCGACAGGTTGAGGGAAATACGCCCCGGGTCCCCGCCCTTGGCCTGCAGCTTGCGGTAGTCCAGGCACACGCGGTTCAGCACCCATTCGCCGATATCGAGGATGAGGTTGGTTTCTTCGGCGAGCGGAATGAACTGTGACGGCGGGATGTCGCCGTGCCCCGGCAGGCGCCAGCGCAGGAGCGCCTCGGCGCCGATGATCCGGCCATTACGCAGATCGACTTTCGGCTGGTAGCCAAGCACGAGCTCGTCGCGCTCGAGGGCGCGCCGCAGCTTGCTCTTCAGCATGAGCCTCTCGACCGCCGCGGCATTCATCTCCGGTGAATAGAAGGCAAACGTATTGCCGCCATTCTGTTTGGAGTAGTACATGGCCGCGTCCGCATTGCGGATCAGGTCGATGACGTTCTCGGCGTCGCGCGGGCAGAAGGCGATGCCGATGCTCGCCGTCAGGAACACCTCGTGCTGGTTCAGCTGGAACGGGCGGCTTATCTCCGTGAGAATGGAGCGCGCCAGCTGCGCGATCGGCCCGCGGTTGTCCGCGTCCGTCGGCAGCCCCTCCACGAACAGCGCGAACTCATCGCCGGCGAGGCGCCCGACCACGGTCTCTTGCGGTACGGCGCGCGTCAGGCGCTCGGCCAGCACCTCGAGGACGCGATCGCCGGCACCGTGGCCGAAGGTGTCGTTCACCTCCTTGAAGCGGTCCATATCCAGGTACAGCACCGCCAATACCTCGCCGCCGCGCAGCATGCGCGCGATGGTCTGCTGCAGCACGTGGTGGAACTGCATGCGGTTCGGCAGCTTGGTGAGCGCGTCGTAGCGGGCGAGGTAGCGGATGCGCCGTTCAGCGCGCTTGCGCTCGGTGATGTTGCGCGCGACGAAAATGTTGCCCTGGAACTGCGGGTCGTCGCTGTCGATGCGCGACCCGGTGAAGGACACCGGGATGGTCTGCCCGCTGCGGGTGCGCACCACGGTCTCGCGCGTTTCCTGCGCCGCCTGCAGGAGATCGAAGCCGGCGCGTTCGCTCTCCTCGAGCACCGCGAGAATGCTGCGGCCGAGGAGTTCCTCGTCGGCGTAACCCAGGAGCTTGCACGCCGCCAGGTTGGCGAGCTTGATCACCCCGTCGGGCGAAGTCACGAACACCGCATCCGTCATGCTGTTCAGGACGCTGTGGAGGTAGCTCTTGTTGATGGTGGATTGCCGCAGCCGTCCGCGCATGCGCTCGAGCGCCTGCTGCAGCTCCCCGAGCGCGTCTTTGCGACCCACCTCGACCGGGCGCGTGTAATCGCCCAGGCCGATGCGGTCGGCGCTTCTGATGAGCGGCGCCACCGGGCGGGCGAGTTCCTGGGTTGCGCGCCAGATGAGGATGGCGCCGAGTGCTCCGCCCAGGCCCGCGAGCGCCAGCGCCAGGAGCAGCGTGCCGCGTTCGCGCTCCGACATCGCCGCTTGCAGGCGGCTGCCGAGACTGATCCCGGGCACCGGGGCCGCCTGCTCGAGCGTGAGGTTCAAGGATGCCAGCGTCTGCGGTGTGGTGGCGCCGGGGATGTTCTCCACCAGGGTGCGCACCGGCACGGATGCCTGCGCGTTCAATGCCCCCTTGGTGCCGCCCTCGGACCGCTGCCAGCTGAAGAGCGGGGCCCCGGCTGTGTCGGTGACCGCGAGCGCGACGATCGAGGGGTCGTCCAGGAAGGGCTGCAGCCGGCGCGCGACGCCGCTCATATCGCGCGCCCGTACGGCCCCCGCGATCGCATCGGCGGCATGAGCGCCTACGCTTTGCGCGCGGGCCTGCAACTCCGGATCGAAGCGTTCACGCGCAACGTGCTCCGCGAGCGTGCCTAAAGTGCGGGTATCGTCCTCGTGTCGGTACAGGAACAGCGCGGCGAGCGCGCTCGCAACCACCAGCACGACCATGAAGGCCGAGCTGGCATAGCGGAATTTGAAGCTGGCGGCAGTCACTGTGCGTGCGCAAGGCTGGACGACCGTCCCGCCAGTGCGTGATCCCCTCGAATTTGGGGAGTCATCTTAACCGCCACCCCCCGGTCACGCTACCCGCGCGGGCCTGCGGCGTGCTTCAGCCGCCCGACCAGACCCTCTTGATGTGTCCGAGCATGAGACCACGCATGGTGGACATGGGGTCCGCGGTGGCGGCGAATATCGGCGGCCGCCGCCGTAGCAGCTGCCAGTTCTCGCTGCGCAGAACCTGGCGCAGGTACTCGACGTTGCGCTCGATCGCTTCCAGGTAGGGATTCACGCCGCCGTAGAGAATTTCCAGGTAGCGGTACGCGCCGTGAAAATCGCGCTCCAGGCGCTTGCTGCGCACTTCGTTCACGAACTCCGGGGTCTGCCGCAGCAGGTCCAGGCCGGAAGCGTATTTGACCTGCGGATAGCCCTGCGTGAACGGCAGCGCCACGCCGCCGAGCACGAATTCCGCGTACAGCCGGTCGCGGCACTTCTCGAGGTAACAGCGATCGGCCATCTGCGCGATCATGTCGGCGGTGCCGAGCATGTGTCCGAGCGCGATGTCGCGCGGATCGGTGACGCTGATCTGCGAGAACGGCACTTCGTAGCCGGTGAAATGCACGATCTGGGTTGCGACCGGCACCCACGGCTCAAGGCCCACGACCGGCAGGTAGTTCGCGAGGTAGCGCGCGCCGCGCGCGACGTGCGTGCGCGTAAACTCGGCGCCATTCCTCGATTCGTCCTCATTCGTGCGCCGCAGATAGCCGAC
>PMHN01000226.1 GCA_003156695.1 Gammaproteobacteria bacterium | reverse complement strand
GCCCAACGACGCTGCCAACATGCCGAAGATCGTTTCACCCGGTTATAGCAACGCCGTCACGTCGGTCAACGGCAGCCATCACTTCCGGTTCGTCGGCATCGAATTTGCGCCGGTGTCCGGCGCCTACGTCTACCAGGTGATCGCGATCGGCAACTCCGATACCTCTCCGGCGACGCTCGCACATCACATCGTGTTCGATCGCTGCTACGTGCACGCCGCTGCGAATACGAACGCCCGCCGCGGCATCGAGATTGACGGCGCCTACGTGGCGGTGTTGGATTCCTACATCAGCGGTTTCCAGGACGGGGTCGACAACCAGGCACTGTGGGCTTACAACACCACCGGGCCTCTGAAGATCGTCGACAATTACCTCGAGGCGGCGGGTGAGAACATCCTGTTCGGCGGCGCGGACTCCAAAGCCGCGTCGCTGGTGCCGGCGGACATCCAGATCAGCAACAACTACTTTTTCAAGCCCCTGTCGCTCCTCAGCACCTTATCCACAATCAGGGTGAAGAACCTGCTCGAGTTCAAGGCCGCCACGCGCGTCGTGGTCAGTGGCAACACACTGGAGAACAATCCCGTCGCGGCACAGGATGGCTTCGCGCTGCTGATCACGCCGCGTAATCAGGATGGTACCGCACCGTGGTCGATGACCTCGGACATCGCGATCACCAACAATGTGTTTATCAACGTCGCCAGCGGGTTCAATATCTCCGGAGTAGACAACCACTATCCGAACATCCCGATGACCGCCAGGGTTCTGTTGCGCAACAATGTCATCGGCGTGACGGGGCTCGGGGGAGGCGGCGCCCGCGGTTTCCAGGTGACTGCCGGCGGCTCTAACTACACCATCGATCACAACACGATCATCGACTCGGCGGCGCCTCCGGTCTCGTCGAGCTCGGACCTGATGATGGCCGAGTCGACGCCCAAGGCCAGCAACTTCACCTTCACGAACAATCTCGCGACGCAGACCGCCTATGGATTCTTCGGTTCGGGGGTGGGCGAAGGCACCGCGGCACTCAATGCGAACTTCACCAACTGGAGTTTTGCCAAGAACGTCATCGTCAACGCCAAGGCAGCCAGCTACCCTGCCAGTAACTTCTTTCCGACCAGTCTGTCCGCTGTGCAGTTTGCAAACTACTCAGCTGGTGATTACACCTTGGCCACGGGCAGCCCATACAAGGCCGCCGGGACGGACGGCGCGGACATAGGGGCCAATCTGTCGGCGGTGAGCGTGCTGCCCACACCCCCCGTGAACTTCAGCGTGAAGTGACCTGCTCCGCCAAGCGGCGGCTTTATAACGTGAAGCCGCCGTCGATCGCTTCCCATTCACCGATCCGACTGTATGAGTGAACGCCCGCGAGCCGCGGCATCCAGCCGGGCTCGACGCGGCAAATCGTTCGCTCCCGGTACTGAGGCTCGTGCAGGGAGACGATCTCGTTGATCACCAGCGCGTGTCCGTATGAAACACTGCAGTCCTGGCTGGGCCGGATGAGACGGCCCGAGCGCTCGAAGACCGAGCCGGCTCCCCTGGCAACACGCACGTCGCTGGCTACGACCCCACTAGGCTGAAATTCCCACGGCCCCGTCAGCCGCTCGGCGCGCAGCAGCCACGTGATCGGCGCGTGGCCGGGCACCACCTGGGGCGAGGTCATCATCCACCACGAACCGGAAGCCCGAAAAACCGACGAGTCCACGCAGCGGAAGTCGAGCAGTCGCTTCTCCAGCACCCACTCATCGGGAAAGCGACGCGCCCGGTAGAGATCGACTCCTCCGCCCTGGGCGCCTTCGGGCAGCATGAAGACCTCGGCGTCGGCCGCGATGATCTGCGGGAAGGACAAGTGGTGCGGCTGCTGCAGAACGGCCCTGACGTCCACCAGGTCCCCATCGGGTGTGAGCCGCCCGCAGCAGATGTGGCCCACGCGGCTGGGATCGACCGTCTCTTCGAAGAACAGCCAGGTCTGTCCCTCGCGCTCGAAAATGACCGGATCCGCCCAGTGGCACGAAGGAGGCGAGTCGACCCAGCGAAACGACTGCAGCGCCGGGCGCGATGAGTCTTCGTACAGCGGCACACGAGCCCGGCGGATGGCGATGCGCCAATGCAGCGGGCGATCGACATGCCTGAAGAGCGGGAAGACCCGACCGCCCACTTCGCCGAGCATCCAGCGGGCAAATTGCCCGACGGTGGGCACGCGTCCGCCTGAATTGCGTGGGGTGAGTCCGGGCCCGAGGGTGGCGGGAGCGTCGCGCGATCCGTGCCTGAGTGACCACAGACTCTGAGCCACGAAATGACGTGTCCCCCAGATCGGGGCAAAGCGATTTGCCTGACGCGACGGAAAGGGCACCGTGCGGAACAGTGCCCGCAGAAGCGTGACGTCGTCCCCATCGCTGCTGCCGAGGCGCGTCAACTCGATGCCCGTGAGCGGCATCCCGTCGATGATCTCGCGCAGAAAGCCCGATCCCGCCGGGTAGAGCCTCCGGTCCCCAAAGTGATAGCGCCATACCCCATGGCGGGTCGCTGGCAGCAACACTTGCCGGACCGGACGGCCGCTCAAATCAATGATTACGTCCAGCTGCGCAGTGGCGATTGCCGCGAGTCCTGCGGACGATAGCGTGCAGCTGTCTCCGCGGCGCTCGATGTGCAACGACACGCGTGGAACATCGGTCAACAGATCCTCGCAGGACACGGACACGAGCGGATCCGGATGCATCTGGTAACGCGGCTCGATAAACGTGGCGTAAGCGCGCAACACCAGGCCGGACTCCGGTGCGGCCGAACTGGCGTTGGTGGCCCCGGACGTCACGCCGACGAGCGCGATATCCACGTAATTCGCGAGGCGCAGGTCCTCGATGATGCCACGCGCGTAACCGGGGATGCCGCGCTCATCGATGAGGAGTCCCACCCGCAGTGGCGGAGCGGCGCCGTCCGAGGACAGGAACAGATTCGACACTGCTGGAGGTGCATTCATTCTGCCCCTCGCCACCCGCCCGGACAGCACCCGCGTGCGGGTGGTGTGGGACAACGGCACCACCGGCACCAGCGGCGATCGGCCGAGCCGTCCGTCGGCAAACGCCGCGAGNNCTCGAGTACGATCAGACGCCACAGGAGCACGCTGTGGTCGCGGCGTCCGATCAGGTGCTCGGTTACCAGCCGCTCGACGGCATGCACGTTGAGGTACGGCTCGATCGCCGCAGTCGGCGTCCGCAAGGCCTGGATACGGTGTCGCAGAGAGCCCCGGAACCACTGCGCGAGCGGCATGGCGAAGCCCTGTTTGGGACGCGCCAGAACGAAATCCGGAACGATGCCGCGAATCGCCTGCCGGAAGAGGCGCTTGCTCTCCGTCGCGGTTACCCGCAGCTCACCCGGGATGCGCAGTGCGAAGTCGACCATATCGAAATCGAGCAGCGGTACGCGTGCCTCGAGCGATACCGCCATACTGGTGCGATCGACCTTGGTGAGAATGTCGCCGGTGAGATAGGTTTCCAGATCGAGCCGCATCATCGCCGCGGCGAAATCCTCCGACTCCTCGGCCGACATGAAGCGATTGAGCTGCTCGTCGACAGTGCGCCGGCCGGCCGGGTGCCGCGCGGACGCGACCCCGCCTTCATCCACCCGCACCGGCTGCACCACGCTCGTGGCATAACGTCCCAGCCGCGAGCGACCCAGATCGACCAGCCGATTCCTCCCCGGGAAGGCGTGCGGCAGCATCAGGCCGAGCGCCGAGACCAGGCGCGACCCGGCACCGCCGCGGCCGCCGCCGCGCTTGAGCGTGTCGCCGTAACGCGTGTAGCCGCCGAAGAGCTCGTCGCCGCCGTCGCCGGACAGCGCGACCGTCACCGACTCGCGCGCGAGCTGGGCCACGAGGAAAGTCGGGATCGCAGAGGAGTCGGCGAAGGGCTCGTCGAACATGGCGGCCACGTTCTCGAAAATCTGCTCCACGTCCGGGCGCACCACGAGCTCTGTGTGCTCAGTCCCCAACTGCGTGGCGACCGCCCTCGCAGCCTGCGATTCGTCGTACTCGGCTTCCGCAAACCCAATGGTGAACGTCTTGACGCGCCCGGCGGCGTGGCGGCACATCAGCGCCACCACCGTCGAGGAATCGGTTCCGCCGGAGAGGAAGGCCCCCAGCGGCACCTCGGATTCCAGGTGCGACGTTACCGCCGCCTCGAGCTTCGATCGCAGTTCCGCGACCAGCGCGGGCTCATCGCGCAGGCTGTTGTCCGGCAGGGGCGGACTCCAGTAGCGCCGCACTTCCACCGGCCGGGCGGGACTCCAGACGAGAAAATGGCCGGGTGGGAGCTTGTTCACACCCTCGAAGATGCTGCTCGGATCGGGCACGTAGCCGAAGGCGAGATATTCCAGCACGGAACTCGGCGCGACCCGCAGAGCCGAGCGGTCGAACGCGTACAGCGAGCGCAGCTCCGAGCAGAACACGATTCCGCCGCCGCGCACTGCGTAGCTGAGGGGTTTCATGCCGGTCCGATCGCGGGCAATGAACAGGCGCTGGCGGCGCGAGTCCCAGATCGAGAACGCGAACATTCCGTGCAGCTGCCGGACCATGTCGGTGCCGTGTTCCTCGTACAGGTGCACGAGCACTTCCGTATCGCTGCGAGTGGCGAAGCGGTGTCCAGCCGCTTCCAGCTGCCGGCGCAGTGAATGGTGGTTATAGATTTCGCCGTTGAAGACGACGGTAACAGTCCCATCCTCATTAGAGATCGGCTGATCCCCTCCCGCCACGTCGATGATGCTCAGGCGTCGCATCCCTAAGGCAACGCCCGTGGCGAGGAACTGGCCATCTGAATCCGGGCCGCGATGCAGGATGGCATCGCACATTGTCTGCAGACGGCTCCTCNNCTCGGGCGGCAGCTCTATCCCTGCGAAGCCCGCAATACCGCACATCCTCAGAGCACCATCGGCCGTTGCTGCGCAAAACCCGCGGGCGATGCTGGCGGCGCCAGGGATCTCGCGACGGCCCACAGCGTCCCGAGGATCAGGTAGAACATGGTGATGCCTGCATAGCTGCCAAAGAAGCCTGCGACGAGGAAGCCGACGACCGCGCGCTCAATCCACACGATCCGGATCGGCGCTGCATCCGCCGCGAAGCTGCGGCGGTAGCGTTTCACTTGCAGCAGCACCGAGCCGA
>PMHN01000197.1 GCA_003156695.1 Gammaproteobacteria bacterium | reverse complement strand
GAGCTTCGCCATGATCCAGTTAGCGGTGCGAGAAGGAACGCGGCGGAGAAGAAAATTGTCCACGCGCTTCTGCCGCCAGCCGCTGACGATGTCGCAATGACTGGCTTCGAGGGCGTCGAGCAGAGTGGGGAGCTCCGCGGGGTCGTGCTGCAGGTCAACGCGTTCAACTTCCCGGTGTGGGGCATGCTCGAGAAGCTGGCGCCGACGCTGCTTGCGGGTGTACCGGCGATCGTCAAGCCCGCGACTCAGACGAGTTATCTCACGGAGCGCGCATTCCGCATCCTGGTGGAGTCCGGGATCCTCCCGGCAGGCGCCATACAGCTGATCTGCGGCAGTGTTGGCGATCTCTTCGAGCATCTGACCTGCCAGGATGTGGTGTCATTCACCGGTTCGGCGACCACAGCACTGAAATTGCGGCAGCACCCTGTGGTTATGGCCAACTCGGTGCGCTTCACCTCTGAGACCGATTCGCTCAACTCATCGATTCTCGGGCCCGATGCCGGGGCGGGAACTCCAGAGCTCGATCTGTTCGTACGCGAAGTGGTGCGGGAAATGTCGGTGAAGGCAGGGCAGAAGTGCACCGCTATCAGGAAAGCGATTGTGCCCGCGGCCCGAATTGACGACGTCACAGCCGCGCTGCGCGCCGCACTTGGCAAGATCGTGGTCGGCGATCCGCGGCTGGAGAACGTACGCATGGGCCCGGTGGCATCGCTGAGCCAGCGGCGCGAAGTGCTGGCACAGATCGCGCGGCTCGAGCGCGAAGCAGAAGTGCTCGTGGGTGAGGGCGGCGCCGCGGCGCTGGTGGGCGCCGATGGCGACCGCGGCGCTTTCGTGAGTCCAACGTTGTTGTATTGCCGTGATCCGTCTCGGGCAACGGCGATCCATTCCGTGGAGGCCTTCGGCCCGGTCTGCACGCTCATACCCTACTNNCCCTACAACACGGTCGAGGACGCCATCGCGCTCGCACGCCGCGGCGGGGGCAGTCTCGTGGGCTCGATTTTCAGCGCGGATGATACGGTCGCCGCCCAACTGGTGCTGGGACTTGCGCCGTTCCACGGTCGTATCGTGGTGGTGAACCGCCACTGCGCGAAGGAATCCACCGGCCACGGTTCACCGCTCCCGCACCTGGTGCACGGGGGGCCGGGGCGCGCCGGCGGCGNNCACGGCCGTGCAGGGGACACCGGATGTCATCACCGCGGTGACGGGTCGCTGGGTACGGGGGGCACGCGAGCTGGATCCGGGCGTGCATCCGTTCCGCAAGCCCTTCGGCGCGCTCGCCATCGGCGACACGTTCAACTCCGCCGAGCGCGAGGTTACGGTGGCGGACATCGAGCGCTTCGCGGCCCTCTCGGGCGACAGGTTCTACGCGCATATGGATGAGACGCAGGCGGCGCGCAATCCGCTCTTCGGCGGCCGGGTGGCGCACGGCTACTTCCTGGTATCCGCCGCGGCGGGACTGTTCGTGGATCCGCCCTACGGCCCGGTGCTCGCCAACTACGGGCTGGACAGCCTGCGGTTTTTAAAACCGGTCAAGCCAGGTGACCGGATCAAGGTGCGCCTGACGTGCAAAGAGAAATCGCTGCGGCCCGCGCAGGGCTACGGGGAGGTGCGCTGGGACACCGCCATCACCAACCAGAACGGCGAGGCGGTGGCCAACTACGACGTGCTCACGATGGTGAGCGAAAAGGCGGTTCCGGACGCGTAGGTTCCGGGGGGGCGGGCGTGCGGAACGCGTGTCCGCGCATCGATACCGCCTTCATGAGCGCCCATACCGGCTGCCCGGTGTGAAGTCGCAGGGCCGCGAGCGCCGCGCGCGTGATGCGCGCCACTACGATCGCGCCGCCGATGTCGACGCTGACGAGCACCGTGTCCTCAACGTCCGGTGAAATTTCGGTGATCGTGCCGCACACGGCATTGCGCACGCTCAGGCCATCAATTGCGCGCGTCGCGAGGATGACATCGCGCGCCAGGAGCTGCAGTCGCAGGCGCGTGCCGGGGACGGCATCGCGCAGCGAGAGGCGCAGCGTGCCGGAGCCGACCGCCACGTCCGTCACTCCCAGCGTCGTATTCACGGCCGTGACCACACCGTCGAGCACCGAGCCCGCCAGATCGGGGCCGATGATTGCGCGCAGCTCAGGACGCAGGCTCATCTCGCTCACCGTGCCCTCGGCGACCACACGTCCTGCATCGAGCAGCACCAGGTGCGTCGCCAGGCGCAGCACTTCCTCGAACTCGTGACTGACGTACACCATCGGAATCGACAACCGGTCGCGCAGCGCTTCCAGGTACGGCAGCACCTCCTGGCGCCGGGCGACATCGAGCGATCCCAGCGGTTCGTCCAGGAGCAGCAGCTGCGGTTGCGACAGTAGCGCCCGGCCGAGGGCGACCCGCTGCTTTTCGCCGCCGGAGAGTCCCTGTGGGCGTCGTTGCAGCAGCGCGCTCAGGCCTAAAAGGCTCACGACCTCCTCGAATACGACCACCGGTGTCGCAGGCCCGGCACGGGTCGCGCCGTAGCGCAGGTTTCCCTCGACGCTCAGATGCGGGAACAAACGCGGATCCTGGAACATGTAGCCGATGCGCCGCCGTTCGACCGGTACACTCACCGCCTGCCGCGTGTCGGTAAGCAGCGTGTCACCCAGCCGGATCTCGCCCTCGTCCGGCGGCAGGAGCCCGGAGATGATATCCACGAGTGTGGTCTTGCCGCTGCCGGAGCGGCCGAAGAGTGCGGTGACTCCCGGTGTGGGCGCAGTAAAGGCCGCTTGCAGGGTGAAATCCGCACGCCGCTTGAGAACCGAGACGCGCAGCATGTCAGCGGCCCACAAAGCGCCGTACGCGGCGCACCACCAGTTCCGCCGCCAGCAGGCCCGCGAGACCCAGGAGGAACGACAACACGGCGAGATGCAGCGCCGTGGCGTCGCCGGTCGGTGACTGCATGGCCGTGTACAGCGCCAGCGGCAGGGTGCGCGTCACACCGGGCACGTTGGCGGCGAAGGTGATCACCGCGCCAAATTCTCCCAGGCCGGCCGCGAACGCGGTGACCGCGCCAGCCAATATCCCCGGGAGCATCAGCGGCAATGTGACTGAAAAGAAGCGATCCACGGGTCCTGCGCCGAGAGTGCGGGCCGCCGCCTCCAGCCCCGGGTCGACGTTGTCGAGGGACAGGCGGATGGCACGCACCAATAAGGGAAAGGTCATGACCGCGGTCGCGATCGCCGCGCCCGCGGTGGTGAAGGGGAGCTCGATCCCGAAGTGCGCCCGCAGCCACCCACCGATGGGGCCGCGCGTTCCAAACAACAACAACAGCGTGTAGCCGACCGCAACGGGCGGCAGAACCAGCGGCAGATGGACGAAGGCATCGAGCAGCATGCGGCCGAAGAAGCGGGTGCGTGTCAGCACCCACGCAATCAAGACCGCGACCGGCAGACTGAAAGCGACACTGCGCGTGGCCACCTCGAGGCTGAGCCGTAAGGCATCGAGCTCGGCGGAGTTCAAGAGATCATTCATGAGCACCGCGAACTGTCTCACGAGAGACTCGACGCAGGCCAGAGCGGGGCGGTGCCGGTGGGGCCCTGCGCCGCTATAACCGTGTCAGGCAACCAGTGCCCGCGCGAGGGAGAGGGGGTCCTGCCCCGGAGGCATGCCGGTGTGGTCTGCGAGCCCCTTGCTTTGCAGCCACTCGCGGTTGAAGAGACGCGACTGGTACCGCGCCCCGCCGTCACACAGAACCGTGACCACGGTGTGACCGGGACCGAGTTGGCGCGCCACCCGCACCGCGGCGGCAACATTGATCCCGCTGGTGCTGCCGAGGAACAGACCCTCCTCGCGCAGCAGCCGGTACACGCAGGCGACAGTCTCGGCATCCTCGATATGCAGCGCGTCGTCGATGGGCGCGCCCGCCAGGTTTGCGGTAACCCGGCCGATGCCAATGCCCTCGGTGATGGAGCTGCTTCCCGTCGCCTTGAGCGTGCCGCTGCGGATGTACTCGTACAGGCTGCTGCCGGGGGGGTCGGCCAACACACAGCGGATTTCCCGCCGCCGTGATTTCAGATACCAGGCGACTCCAGCCAGCGTGCCGCCGGTGCCGGTCGCTGCCACAAAGGCATCCACGCGGCCCTGCGTCTGCGCCCAGATCTCAGGCCCGGTGGTGCGCGAGTGGGTGTCGCGGTTCGCCGTGTTGTCGAATTGGTTGGACCAGATGGCATTGGGAAGGGAGGCCGCGAGCCGCTGGGCCACCTTCTGATACTGGTTGGGGTTGCTGTAGGGGACCGCGGGCACGGGATGCACCTCGGCGCCAAGCGTCTCCAGCAGCCGGTACTTCTCCGGGGACTGATTGTCCGGCATGACGATTACGCACCGATAGCCGCGCGCGTTGCAAACGTGGGCAAGTCCAACACCGGTGTTGCCGGCGGTGCCCTCAACAACCGTACCGCCGGCGCTGAGTGTGCCGCCGCGCTCGGCGTTGAGAATGATGGCGAGCGCCGCGCGGTCCTTGACCGAGCCGCCAGGATTCATGAATTCGGCCTTGCCGAGGATCTCGCAGCCGGTCTCCGCGCTCACGCCAAGTAAGCGTACGAGCGGGGTATTGCCGACCGAGCCGGCAAAGCCGTCGACAACGTTCATGCCAATGCCTCCGCGGGCGGGTTGGTCACCTTTGCCGACAGCGGCGCGGCGAGCCGGGGCAGTGCATCGGCGGCGGAAAAGGCGGCGACCGCGCCAACGATGAGGAGCGCCGGCGGCGCCACCTGCTCGCCCGCAGCCAGGGCTGCGATGTGCTGCAACTCGGCGCGCAGCACGCGCTGACCCGGCAGGGCGGCACGTTCGATAACGGCCGCAGGGTGGTCGGCGCGCGCGCCGGCGGCGCGCAGCCTGGCGACGATCGCGGGCAATTGCGCGAGACCCATGTAGAACACCACCGTGTGGTGCAGCGCCGCGAGCGCCTGCCAGTCGAGCTGCGTGTCCCCGACGGCATGACCGGTGACGAAGGTCACGCTGTGCGCAAGCCGCCGATGGGTGAGGGGAATTTCCGCGCAGGCCGCCGCGGCCAGCGCCGCGGTGATGCCCGGCACCACGATGTACGGAATGTTGTGCGCGGCCAGAAGCTCGATCTCTTCACCGCCGCGCCCGAAGACAAACGGATCCCCGCCCTTCAGCCGTGCGACACGCTTGCCGGCGGCGGCGAACTGCAGCAGCAGTTGATGAATGCGTTGCTGCTGCGTGCGATCACCCACTTCCTTGCCCACCGCAATGCGCTCGGCGTCGCGGCGCGCGCGCTCCAGGATCGCATCCGGAACCAGCCGGTCGTACAGAATGACATCGGCCTGCTGCAGGAGCTGCAGAGCGCGCAGCGTCAGCAGGTCCGGGTCGCCGGGACCTGAGCCAATGAGATAGACCTCGCCGCTGCCGCTGGCGCCGGTGGCGCAGCTCGTGAGCTGCGAGGTCCGCAGTTCGCTGGCAAAGGCACTGGCCGCGCCCGCCTCGTTGCCGGCGAGAACACGGGTTGCGGTAGCGCCGGTGACAATGCGCTCCCAGAAGGCGCGCCGTGCCAGGAACCCTAAGGCCTTCTGGACATCCCCGCGCCGCTCGCCCATGAAACGCGCGAGCCTTCCCAGGCGCGCCGGCAGCAGCGCTTCGATCTGCTCGCGCACGCGGCGCGCGAGCACGGGGGCAGCGCCTGCGGAGCTCACCGCGACGAGAATCGGTGAGCGATCGATGATGGCCGGGAAGATAAACGTCGACAGCTCGGGTGAGTCCACGACGTTTACCGGAATATTGCGCTGACGCGCAGCGTCCGATACGGCCACGTTGACGGCGCGATCGTCGGTCGCGGCAACCACGAGTGCCATGCCCGCGAGCTGTCCAGGTTCGAAGCCGCGCTGCAGATGCGCGCACTCAGCGCGGTTGATGCACGCCTCGAGGTCCGTGTGCATTCCTGGCGCGACCACCGTGACGCGCGCGCCGGCCCGCACCAGCCATGCAACCTTGCGGGCGGCGACGCGGCCGCCGCCCACGATGAGCGCAGGTCGCCCATCAAGCCGCAGAAATACCGGCAGGTAATCCATGCGCGCGCGTGCGCCGCTCAGGCCGGCAGCGCCGCCGGGCGCACTCTCGGGTGCAGGCCGCATTCACGCGACTCCGGTTGTTCCCACCACCAGCGACCCGCCCTGCGGTTCTCGCCGGGCTGGATGGCCCGAGTACACGGTGAGCATCCGATGCTGGGGAACTGACGATCGTGCAACGGATTGTACGGCAGGCCATAGGCACGGATGTACTGCCAGACGTCCGCCTCGCTCCAGTCCAGCAGGGGACTGACCTTGTACAGGCCATGCTCCGCGTCCCATTCGACACCTTGCCCGTGCGCACGGTCTGCGGACTGCTCGCGGCGCACGCCGGTGACCCACGCCGGGAAGCCCGCGATGGCGCGCCTGAAGGGCTCGATCTTGCGGATCCGGCAGCAATCCAGCCGTGCCTGGAGGCTACGGTAGAACCCGTTGACTCCCTGGGCCGCAACCAGGCCCTCGAGCGCCTGCGCATCCGGGTACACCAGGCGCAACTGCTGCTGGTAGCGCCGCTGCAGCTTCTCCAGCAGCTGGTAGGTTTCCTCGTGCAGGCGACCGGTGTCGATGCTGAAGACATCTATCCCGGGCACGTGCGACCAGATGATATCCGTCAGCACGATTGCTTCGGCGCCGAGGCTGTTTGAATAGATGAGCCGCCCGTACTGGCGCAACGCCGCGGCAAGTCCGACCCGCACCGCGGTGGCCTTTTGCTTGAGTTCCCGTGACAGGAGTGCCGCCATAGTGCGAGCGACTATAGCCACGAGGGCAGTGCGGACTGAACGAAGGATTGCTTCTTTAGGGGTGCGCTGTGGTTATAGAGCGGTGACAGGCGGGTCACTAAGGCGGTAGCCTGCAGGTGGTTCCCTTGGAAGGCTCGTGAATGAAGTTGCATCAGTTGCGTTATCTGGCCGCGGTCGCGCAGAACGGTCTCAACATCACCGCCGCGGCGCAGAAGCTGCACACCTCGCAGCCCGGCGTGAGCAAGCAGATCAAGCTGCTCGAGGACGAGCTCGGCTTCCAGATCTTCGTGCGCGAGGGGCGCAATCTCGCGCGCATCACCCCCGCGGGGCAACAGGTCATTGAACGGGGGATGAAGATCCTGCAGGAGGCACAGAGCATCCGTGATCTGTCGACGGAGCTGCGCGATGAGGGCAGGGGGAGCCTGTCGATCGGCACCACCCACACCCAGGCGCGCTACGTGTTGCCCGAGGTGATCCGCGTGTTCCGTGGACGCTATCCGCAGGTGCGGCTCAATCTGCACCAGGGAACCTCCGAGCACATCGCGGAGATGGTGGCGGATGATCGCATCGACTGCGCCATCGCCACCGGCTCGGAGGCCCTGTTTGCCGACCTGACATTGCTGCCGTGCTATCGCTGGCACCGCACGGTCATCGTCCCGCAGGGCCACGCATTGACTCGCGGCGGCCGGCTGACACTCAAGGCACTCGCGGCGCATCCGCTCATCACCTACACGTTCAGCTTCAGCGGCCCCTCATCGCTGCCCGAAGCCTTCTCGAAGGCGGGGCTGGTGCCGAACATCGCCATCACCGCCCGCGACGCAGATGTCATCAAGACCTACGTGCGCCTGGGGCTCGGCGTCGGCATCGTCGCGCATATGGCGCTCGACAGTGATGACGCAGATCTGGCGGCGATCGATGCCACGCACCTGTTCCCCGCGCACACCACCTGGATCGGATTTCGGCGCGGCACGCTGTTGCGCAAGTACATGTATGAATTCGCGCAGTTGCTGGCGCCGCACCTGGACCGGCGGCTGGTCGAGCGCGCCCACCGGGCGGGAACGGCGGAGGAAGTTGCACGGATGTTCACTGACATGGCGCTGCCGGAGCGCTAGGGCGTGATAAGACTGCCCAACCAACCGCGTGCGCTCCGCCGCAGCCGGCCAAAGNNGCGATTTCGGCCGATGGACTAGAGTCGTGACCGCCGCAGAGGTGCATTGAACGAAGCGCAGGCCCGCAAGCTGCTCGGGCCTATGGCCGCATTGCCGTCTCGGCCGGCCGCTCGAAGCCGCCGCAAGAACTAGGCAAAGAAACGCTGCGCCCTGATGGTCGCAACAGCGGCGGCAACCGAGGCGCCGGGTTGGTAGGCGACGTCGTAGCGTTGCAACGCCCGGCGCGCCGCCTCGAGGTCTTCGCCCGGCGCGAGCTCCATGGAATCAAAGCCGCAGCGGCTCATGAGAAACACCTGGTCCTGGCGCACGCCCGCGCCGACTGCGCGCAGTTCGCCGCGGAACCCCAGGCGCTCGCGCAGCAGTCGGCCCAGGGAGTACCCGCGGCCGTCGCCCGGGTTGGGAAATTCCACCGCCACCAGGTCGAGCCCGGGCAGGTCGTCTCTCAGATCCTCAGGCGCCGCGTCGGGCGCCATGCGCACNNCACTGCAACGGGTCCTGGCGTAACTGCGCCAGCGGGACGGTGAGGGGGCGCCCTTGCGGAACATGCTCGCCGAGGTGATGCCACTCGTCGGTGACAATTTCACGCCGCCTCAGGATGTACCGCATATGCGCGCTCCCTGAAGGGTTTGAGTCCGACACGGCGCAGGGTGTCGATGAAGCGCTCGTCCTCATCGCGCACCTCGCGATAGGTTTCGACAATCCGCTCGATGGCGCCCGCGACCTCATCCCGCGGCAGCGACGGGCCGATCACCTCGCCGAGCGCGGTGAAGCCGTTCGCCGAGCCGCCGAGGGTGAGCTGGTACCACTCCTCACCGCGCTTCTCGACGCCTAAAATCCCGATGTGGCCGACATGATGATGGCCGCAGCCATTCATGCAGCCGGAGATCTTGATCTCGATCTCGCCCAGGTCATACAGGTAGTCCAGATCGTCGAACCGCGCCTGTATCTGCTTCGCCAGGCCGAGCGTACCGGCGTTCGCGAGCGAGCAGAAATCAAGCCCCGGGCAGGCGATGATGTCGGTGAGCGTGCCGATGTTGGGGGTGGCGAGTTCAAGTTCCGTAAGCGTCAGCCACACCTCGTGCAGATCACTTTGTCGCACGTCCGCGAGCAGGAGATTCTGGCTGTGGGTTACGCGGATGAGGCCGAAGCTCACGCGCCCGGCGAGCGTAGCCAGGGATTCCATTTGCTGCGCGGTCATGTCGCCGGGCGCCTTGCCGTGCGCCTTCAGTGACACGAACACCGCGCGATACCCCGGCACGCGGTGCGCGCGGGTGTTGTAGCGATACCAGGCGAGAAACCCCGGATCTCGTCCCGCCGATACGTCCACGTCGGTGAGCGACTCGTAGGGTTGCGGCTGGAAGAAGGCGCGTACCCGCTCAACCTGCTCTGGGGGAAGGCGGGTCGCGTGCGCGAGTCCCTCGCGCCACTCCGCTTCAACCTGCTCACGGAAGCGGGCCGGCCCCAATGCCTTGACCAGCACCTTGATACGCGCCTTATGGATGTTGTCGCGCCGGCCATGACGGTTATAGACGCGCAGGATCGCCTCGAGGTAGGCAAGCAGCTCCCCGACGGGCAAGAACTCGCGAATCACGTGCCCGATCATGGGGGCGCGCCCAAGGCCGCCGCCGACCAGCACGGTGAAGCCGAGCTGGCCGCGCACGTCACGCTGCAGGTGCAGACCGATGTCATGCACCTGCGAGGCAGCGCGGTCCTCCTTCACGCCGGTCACCGCGATCTTGAATTTGCGCGGCAGGTAGGTGAACTCCGGATGCAGCGTCGCCCACTGGCGGATGATTTCGCAGTAGGGGCGGGGGTCGTCGACCTCCTCGGGGTTGATGCCCGCCAGATGGTCGGCGGTGACGTTGCGCACGCAGTTGCCGCTGGTCTGGATGGCGTGCATCTGCACGCTGGCGAGTTCCGCCAGGATTTCCGGTACCTCTGCCAGCCGCGGCCAGTTGAGCTGCAGGTTCTGGCGGGTCGTGAAGTGTCCGTAACCGCGGTCGTAGCGGCGCGTGATGGCGGCGAGCCTGGTCAATTGGCGCGCGGCGAGCAGGCCATAGGGGATCGCAATGCGCAGCATGGGCGCGTGCCGCTGCAGGTACAGGCCGTTGCGCAGGCGCAGCGGCCGGAACTGCTCCTCGGAGAGCTCCCCCGCAAGGTATCGGCGCGTCTGGTCGCGGAACTCCGCCACGCGCTGCTCGACAAACGCCTGGTCGAGCTCGTCGTACTGGTACATACGATCTCACTATAGAAGCAGCGGCCGCCGAGACCGAAATACCGAGTGGTTGGATGGGCCTCTTTCTGAGGTTATGAGCGTGTGCAACACTAGCCAGGCGATTTGCGGGAGATGCGAACGTGGCGGGACTTTATTTCGAGCAGTTCGACGTGGGGCAGCGCTTCGAGCACCTGGTGCGGCGCACGGTCACAGAGACCGATAACCTGCTCTTCAGCGCACTCACCATGAATCCGGCTGCTATTCACCTCGACGCCGAATACTGCAAGGGCACGCCATTCAAAGAGCGCCTCGTTAACAGCATCTTCACCCTCGGGCTTCTCGTGGGGCTGTCGGTGTACGACACGACCTTCGGCACCACGATCGGCAATCTTGGCTTTGAGGACGTACGCTTTCCCAAGCCGGTGCTGATCGGCGACACGATGCACGCCGCCACCACCGTGGTTTCCAAGCGCGAGAGCCAGTCGCGTAAGGACTCCGGGATCGTGGTCTTCGAGCATCGCGCATTTAACCAGCGCGACGAGGAAGTCGCTTCCTGCCGGCGCACGGCGCTGATGATGAAAAGGCCCGCTGCGTGAGCATGCTTCCCGCTGTCGACCTGGGCGGGGCGCCGCCCCTCACGCCGCGTTCGTGGCTGTTCGTGCCGGGGGACAGTGAGCGCAAGCAGGCGAAGGCGCTCGGCACGGCCGCCGATGCGCTCATCCTCGACCTCGAGGATTCCGTGGACCCGCAGCAACTGCCGATCGCGCGCGGCCGCGTCCGCGATCTGCTGAGTGCGCGCGGGGCCCGAGGAATGCAGGTGTGGGTGCGGATCAATCCGCCATCCGGCGGCTTGTGGCGGGACGACCTCGAGGCGCTGTTCGGTGCCGGGGCCGCAGGCCACACGCCCGACGGCATCGTCGTCCCCAAGGTGTCCTCACCCGTGGAGATCGTGACGCTGGCGGATCGCCTCGGGCAGCTTGAGGCGCGCTGCGCCATACGCGCTGGGGACACGCGGCTGCTGGTGATCGCGACCGAAACGCCTCAGGGACTGTTGGCGCTGCCGCAGTATCCAGTCATGCTCGGCGCCGCGCCGGCGGCCGCTGCGCGTCTGGCGGGGCTCACCTGGGGTGTCGAAGATCTCGGGGCGGCGCTCGGGGTGCTGGGCAAGCGCGACGCGCGTGGCGCCCTGACTTTTACGTTTCAGTTGGCGCGCTCTTTGTGCGTGCTGACGGCGGCGGCGCTCGGCGTGCAGGCCATCGATGGCGTGCACGTTGATTTTCGGGATACACAGGGCCTCAAGCGCGAGCTCGACGACGCACGCCGGGATGGGTTCTGCGGCAAGCTTGCGATTCACCCGGACCAGGTGGAGGCCATTAATGCGGCTTTTACGCCCACCGAGGCCGAGTGCGCGCAGGCCCGGCGGATCGTGGCGGCATTCGCCTCCGCAGGAGGTGCCGGGGTGGCAAGTCTCGACGGTCAGATGATCGATCGCCCGCACCTCGTGCAGGCGCAGCGCCTGCTGGCCGCGGCCGCACGGACCGCGCCCGCCGCCCAGGGCCCCGCGTCCGGGAGCCCGGCGTGAAGCTGCGCATCAAGGGTGCGACGCTGCGTCTGCGCCTGACGCAAGGGGAGATCCGCGCGCTGCACGAAGGAGTGCAGGTCGAAGAGCAGGTGCCCTTTGGCCCGAATGTGAGCCTCATCTATCGGCTGCGCAAGGACAGTACCGCGCGCCAGATCAGTGCCTCCTACCGTGGCAACGTGGTGGAGATTCAGGTGCCCGCAACGATGGCGGATGAGTGGTGTGTGAACCAGCAGGTGACGCTCGCGCAGGTGCAGAGCGCCGGTGGCGCCGATCTCAACATCACGCTGGAAAAGGACTTCGCGTGCCTCGCGCCACGCGCCGGCGAGGACGAGTCCGACAGCTTCCCGCACCCCGACGCGCAGCGCGGCAAGACCTGTTAGACCTGGGTCTTGCGCGCCACGGCGGCGCCCGATTCACCTGGGCGCCTGCAACGACAGCAGATCCTCGGGCGTATCCAGGTCAATGGCGGCGCTTTCCATCGGCACGCGCACCACGCGATCGGAATTGCGTCGCAGCAGCGCGCCGGCGCCGGTGTCGCCACGCAACTCGCCCAACTCACGGAAACAGCTGCGCGGAAATATCGCCGGAACCCCCATGATGCCCGCGTACATCGCGGCCGCAATGCATTGCGGCTGCCGGCGCCAGCTGCCGGCGAGGCGCTTCAGATCGTCGGCCGTCACGGCCGCCTGATCCGCCAGCAGCAGCATGACCCCGGTGCACGCCGCCGGTAAATGCGCGACGCCGGTGCGGATGGAGCCGGCGAGTCCCTCGCGCCACTCGTGGTTAACGGCGATCGTCCCGCCCGTATGCTTCAGGAGCGGCGCGAGTTGTGCCGCCTGCGCACCGAGCACCACAATGAGTGCGTTGCCGGTGACTTCCGCGGCGCGCGTCACGACGGCGTGCAACAGCGGACGCCCGGCGAGCCGCACGAGTTGCTTCGGACTGCCGAAGCGGGTGGACGCGCCGGCAGCCAACACAATGGCGTGCAGGGCGCCAGCGCTCTTGCGGCTGCCCTCGGCGGTCAGCATGAGGCAGCCAGGGGTGCATCGGCCGGACATGCCGCGCGCACGCGCTCGAAACGCCGCCGTTCATCGAGGATCGAGTCCGCGTCGACTGCGGCGATCGTGCGCCACTCGGCCGGGCGCCTGATCGCGGTCAGGAGCGCATCGATGGCGTCGCGACGCGAGCTCCAGAGGCCGGCGACCCATTGCGCTAATGCCTGCCAGGCGACCGGCGTGCCTGCGTTGATCGCCGCGAGCTTCTCCAGCGCTTCGCGGCTGCTGCCCGGTTGCGCCAGCGCGGCGGGGATGGCGTGCCGCGCGCGGGCATCGAGGCCAGGATGCGTGCGAATGAGCTCACTCAGGCGCTGGTCACGCGCTTCGAACCAGCCGAGGACGCACCGCAGGTAATCCGCGCCTGCAGCGTCGAGTTCCGCCAGCGCAGCGGCATTACGCGCACAGGCCTGCGCCACAGCCTTCACGTGCGCGCGTTCCGCGGCAAGCTGCGCACGGATGAGCTCGATCTCGTTCACGAATCCGGTGCGCGCCGTGCAGTCGGCGCATGCACGAACGCGTGCAGCTCGGCGATGATGGCGAGCGCAATGGATTGGGGCGTGCGTCCGCCCAGGGGCAGCCCGACCGGTGCACGCAGACGCCCGCGCAGCGGCTCGGCATGGGAACCTAACTCCGCCAGAAGCTTCTCGCGTCGTACGGCCGGACCGAGCAAGCCGACATACGGGATGTTCGAGGCGGCGAGCACCCGCAGGTAGCCCAGGTCCGCGGTCAGGTGGTGACTCATGACCACGGCCGCGCAGTACCTCGACAGCTCCAGGGCCGAGCCAAGTTCCTCCGGACGCGCGAGCAGCACCCGTTCGGCAGCGGGGAAGTGCGCGGCAACCGCGTAGGCCGAGCGATGGTCTACCAGGGTCACTCGCCAGTCGAGCATTCCAGCAAACTCCACTACCGGCGCGGCATCCGGGCCGGCGCCCAGCAGCAGGATCCGCGGCGGCAAGACGAGCGGCAGGACGAACAATTTCCACGAGGGCGATTGACCCTCTATCCACTCGGGGTGACCGCTCGAGGCAACGCGGATCAGTGCCCCGGCGACTGCGGGCGTGCGCAGTCCCGGCGCCGCGGTGCTGGCCATGCGGCCCGGCAGAACCAGACTTCCGAGCGGGACATCTGCGCTGCGTGATTCGACCACCACGCCGATGGCCGTGGCGGTGTGGGTTGCGAGCGAATGGGCCAGCTCCGCGACGGGCTGCCAGTCGTTGTCCGGACCCACCCGCAGCAGCAGGATCTGCATGGCGCCTTCGCAGCCCATTCCCAGACCCCACAACTGATCTTCCGGTCCGCGCATGTCGTAGCGCACCGGACAGCACGTGCCGGTGGCGATGACGCTGCGGGCGTGTTCGCGCAGATCGCCCTCCAGACACCCGCCGGACAGCAAGCCCGCGTAATCACCGTTGGCGGCGATCAGCATCAGCGCGCCGGCCTTGCTATAGGTTGAACCGGCGGTAAACGCAAGCACGGCGAGCGCCACAGCCCGGCCGGCGGCGCGCTCGCGCTCGTAGAGC
>PMHN01000079.1 GCA_003156695.1 Gammaproteobacteria bacterium | reverse complement strand
GTTCTGGGAGATGCACGACTTACTTCTGAAGCAGGGGGCGCACCTTGAGCGTGGCGCGCTGGATAAGTACGCCGCCGTGCTCGGCCTGGACCTGGCCTCCTTCAAGGCGTCGCTCGATGACGAGATTTATCGTCAGCGTGTCCGCGAGCAGCTGGACGGNNTGCGCGGCACCCCGGGGTTTTTCGTAAATGGGCATATTCAGGATGTATCAGCCGGCATGCACGACCTGCGGCAAGCCGTGATGCGTTTCCTGTGAGATAGCAAGCCCGACTCCAAGTGGATCGATGATGACGACAGAGTCATGCACGACGCACGATCGGCTCGCCACGACGCGGGCACCGTGGGTACTGATGTTTTCAATCACCACCGGCTCGACGACGCAGCACATGCCTGATGCCTTGGGAACCGACAGTGCCCGCAGCGGCGGCGTTGAGCGTCAGGCATGTCAGCGCCGCAACAGCTGCAGCACGCCGTAGTAATTGCCAATTCGAGTTCATGGACGTACTTCCCCTGAGCACCGGCGCAGCTCCGGCTCACCGAACCGTAACGTACGTGTCTTACAGTTCGATGAACCGGAGCCGTCTTACGGAGAAGTGCGTCAACTCAATCTGGGTGGCGCCGGGGCGCCTGACACCTCAGCGGCAGTGTTCGTCGTTTTCGCCGCACGTCTGCCAGACGTGGTTGTGATACCACCGGTGGTGATCACGGTCGAAGTAGCCTTCGCGCGGCTCAGCTACGCAACCCGGCATAAGGAAGATCAGCCCCAACAACATGAGGGTCGCCTGGACAAGCGGTCGGGAAATACTCATGGTTCCTCCTGCGCGTGAATAAGCGCGAGCAGCTTAGCGCAACTGGCCATGCTTCGGTCCGTCCGCGACTACCGCCAGCCCTTGTGAGCCAAGGCCAAGGCTGACAGGGGCCGGTGCGCGAGCCACTTGGGCATTCGCGCGCACTGCGGCCTACAGCTGTAGGATCTTGTAGGAGCACGCCTACAGGCGGTGCGCCAAAAGGCGTACGCCGCACGCTGCGGGAAGCGGGTACTGTCACGCCTGCGGCACGGCCAGTCGCACAGCGCCAGCCTCGGGAGGCTCAATGCCGAGCGTTCTCATTGCAGATGATCACGCCATGGTCCGGACCGGGCTCAGGCACTACCTGGAACAGGACAGCTCGATCGACGCGATCGGCGAGACCGGAACCGGTGCCGATACGCTGCAGCAGCTGCGCGACGGACACTGGGACCTTGTCATTCTCGATATCAATATGCCCGATCGCAGCGGCATCGACATCCTGCGGCACATCCGCTCCGGACACCCGAATACCCGGGTCCTTGTGATCAGCGGCTTTGCCGAGAAGCAGTATGCGATCAACGTGCTGCGCGGCGGCGCCTCCGGCTATCTCGCCAAGGATCAGGCCCCGGAGGAGTTCATGCGGGCGGTGCGCACGGTGCTCGCAGGACGTCGCTTCGTGAGCTCGACCTTAAGTGAGCTGCTCGTTAGCGCGCTCGATGAGCCGACCGACCAGCCCCTGCACGCAGGCTTGTCGCAGCGCGAGTTCCAGATCCTGTGCAAGCTGGCGGTCGGACGCACTGTGTCGGAGATTGCCGAGGAGCTCTTCATCAGCGTCAAGACCGTCAGCACCTACCGGGCCCGCGTGCTCGAGAAAATGAATCTGGACACGAATGCCGATCTCACCGCCTACGCGTTGCGCAATGGCCTGGTCCAATAGATCGCCGACGAGCGAGGTCAGTGATTGCCGACAGGCTTGAAGGTTCGGCGCTGGCATTAACGGCCGGACGAGGGGGGTACCCTGTGATTGGATGCCGGGCGATGTGGGGCGCCCGCAGATGTTTTTTGCCTATGGTGTTTGGGCGGCCGAGGATTATGTCGAATAACCCGTCACTGCGCGTTCTGCTGGTCGAGGATTCCGTGCTGCTCGCGGCCCGCTTGTCGGAGCTGATCGGGCGACTGCCCGACGTGGATCTGATCGATACGGTGGAAACCGAGACGGACGCGCTCGATCGCATTGCGAGCTCTGTTCCCGATGTCCTGATTCTCGACCTGCATCTGCGCACCGGCTCGGGCTTCGGAGTCCTGCGCTCACTTGCACGGCACACGGCGGCGCAGCGGCCCAAGATCATCATCCTCACCAACTTCGGACTGCCGGCGTACCGGCGCGAGGCGGAGTCGTTCGGCGTTGAGGCGTTCCTCGACAAATCGCGCGACTACTTTCGTTTGCCGGCATTGTTGCAGGACTTTGCGAAGCAGCGCGCCAGCCCGGACATGTCCTGAGCCGGGCTGCAATCAGGCCTGGGTGCGCGGCGCGGCCGGCACCTCGATGCGCTCCAGCGGCAGACGCGCCTCGATCTGCGTACCGCCGGGAGCAAGGCGCGTGATGCGGCACTCGCCGCCCAGCGCGATCGCACGGTGACGCATGGCAGCCACGCCGTGCGACCTGAGCACCTGGCGCGGATCGACCGGTAAGCCGACGCCGTCGTCGCGGACCGTGATTACCAGCGCGCCATCGCGCTTTGCGAGCGTGACTTCCACGTTGCGGGCCCGCGCGTGCTTGAGAATGTTGGTCAGTGATTCCTGGACGATGCGAAATATGGCGATCGACGCCTGCGGAATCAGCTGCAGTTCCTCGCCCGGGTAGCGCTCAACGAAACTGAGGCCGCCGCGTTCGCAGGATTCGGCAACCTGCCAGCGCAGCGCCGGCAGGAGGCCCAGGTTGTCCAGCAGGCTGGGGCGCAGATTCTCGATAACCCGGCGCTTGAGATCCACACCGGCCTGCAGGGCATCCTGGACGCGCCTGAAGCGCGCCTGCAAATCCGCGTCACCTCCGGCCACCTGTTCCTCGAGCCACGAGACATCCATGCGCGCCGCCACCAACAGTCCGCCGAGCTCGTCATGCAGCTCGCGGGACAGCGCGGACCTTTCTGTCTCTGCCACGGACTGCAGATGAGTCGAGAGGTCTGACAGATCCTCAGTGCGCCGCTGCACCACCCGCTCCAGCTCCGCCTGGCGCTGTGCCAGCCGTTCGGCCTCGTGCTCCTTGGAGGACACGTAACGCAACACCAGACGCAGCAGCAGCAACACGAGGAACAGGGCGGCGGCCAGCGCGCCAAGCATGGTTGCGAGGTTGAGCCAGCGGTTGCTGCGCCACGAGCGACTCGCATGCAGCATGTCGTCGGCCTCGGCCGCCTGCAGCTGCCGCACGCGATCGACGATCTCCAGCATGGTGGTCTCACCGAAGTCGCCGCGAATCAACGCTACCGCGGCACCGCGCCCCTGCGTGCGATACAGATCGAGGGTTTGCTTCATTTCAGCGAACTTCGCTTCGCTGAGTTGCCTGATCTGGGTAATTTCCGCCCGCGTGCGCGGATCAGCTGCCGCAAACGCCTCATCGAGACGGCGCAGATCCGCGGCCACGCTCTGCAGCGCCTGCTGGTAAGGCGCAAGGTAAGCGCTGCTACCCAGCAATATGTACCCGCGCTGGCCGCTTTCCGCCTGGCTCAGTACCTGCAGCACCTCACTGAGCGCCTGCTCACGTTGTGCCGCCAGTTCCACACGGCTGCTCGCCTGCACGAGCTGGCGTTGCCCCGACTCGGCGGCGAGGAACAGGCCGCCTACGGCAGCGAGCAGTAGTGCGACCACGATTAGTTGGCGAGCGGCTGAACTCATGTGCGAGCAGCGAAGAGTCGGTTCGGGATCATAGCCTGATCGGCGCACGCCGACCGCGTCCCGGCAGCACCAGCCGCACAGTGGAAGTCGCGCGCGCTATTCGCGGCGGGCGAGAAAAACCTGGGCCAGCACTCGCAGCCATTGCGGGCGCAGCAGCGCGGTCGTCAGGACCGTCGAGACCAGCGAGCGCGTGGTCAGCTGCGCCATGAGCCAGCGCAACGTTGCGCTGCGCGGAAACTCACCGTTCTCTCTCGTCTCACCCGGCGCGTCCGCCGCAAAGGCGGCGAGCAACTCTTCGCGATTGCGGCGCATCGCAGTAATCGCCGCCTGCGCCCTGGGATCGGGGGTCAGCGGCCTCATGGGTCGGCCGCGCGTTGCCTTGCCAGGAGCTCCTCGAGCACGCGCCGATCCTTCGCCCACTCGGACGTGGTTTGCGACATCACGGCCGGTGTTGTTGCCTCGAGCACGTGCAGCCGCCAAAGCGCCCCGGCCGCGATTGCGAGGAACAGTGCCAGCAGACCGCCGATCGTCCAGCCGCGTGCCACGGTGTCCCAGGTGGCAGCGATGATCCAGGCGCAGGCTATGAGGATCGCGATCAGCACTGCGCATCCCAGGACCACCGTGGCTAGTACGCGCTGACGCAACCCTTTGGTGGTTGCGTCGAGGTCGCTCAGTATCAGATCCGTGTACGCGCCGGCATGACGCACCGCGATCGCAGCGGCGACTGACAGACGCCCGATCATGGCTGTCGGCTGCGCCTAGCGACGCGACACCAAAAAGCCCACGGCAATGCCTGCGAGAGCCGCAATACCGATGGCTTCCCAGGGCTGGTTGTGCACGTAGCGGTCACTGGCTTCAAGGGCCTGTTTCGCCTGGCGCTGCACCTGCTCGGTGCCATCGGCGATCGACTGCCGGGTGGCGGCAACGGCGGCGACAACCTTTGAGCGCAGGCGTCGCACTTCAGGGTCGGCAGCGTCTCCAACCCGATTGAGGAGGTCCTCGACGTCGGCAATCAGGTTCTGCACCTCCCCGCTGGCAGCTGCCCCGGCCTGGTGAGCCGCCTCGCGCGCCGCACGTTTGATGGTGCGCGGATCCGCGCGGTCGCCTTGGTTCGCTGTAGTGTCCACAGTTGTCGTCTCCTTCGGTGCAAGTCAGTTGTTGCGCGGCACCAGAATTATCGTCCCTTACGAGAGCCAGGTCGGTCGGGCGGGGAGCTGAAGAAATGTAGGACTTCGGCTACAGCGAATGCTACAGCGAACTGTGTAGGAAGTCCCTGACGCGGGCCGTGGCGCCCGGCTGACGTCGCGTTGCGTGTCTGCCTGTCCGCGCTCGCAGCGCTACCTGCATAGCCTTGGCACACGTCCAGCGGGCTGTGGGAGCGGAACTCATGTCGCAAGTCGCATCGGTCGTACGGATGGCGGATTCGGGCGCAGCTCGTGCGCGCAATGCTGAGCTGGGGCGGCAGCTGAGCGTCGCCGCCATGGAGGGTGACGAGGCGCGCATCAGGCGTCTGCTCTCGGAACTGTTGCGCTGCAAGGGGCTGACGCGGGCACAGAGAATTGCCCTGCAGCAAAGGGCACTCTTGAACCTCGTGCAGTCGCTGCGCTCCGCCACGCTCAACGATCCACTGACGGGGCTCTACAACCGACGTGGCTTCGTGCAGGTCGGGACGCGCGTTCTTGACCTGGCGGCAAGGGACGAGCAGCCGGCTCACCTCATCTGCTTCGGTATCGATCAACTGGCGCGCATCAGTGAGTCGCTCGGCCGCACGGTAGGGGACATTCTGGTCCGGCAGACCGGCAACCTGCTGCGGGATCTGTTTCCGAGCTACGGCGTTTATGAAGTACTGGGTCGATTGGGACCTGATGAGTTTGCAGCGCTAACCACCAGCGACCGCTACGCTTCACGTCACGCGGTCATGCTGCGCGTGCGCCGCCCGGCGCGCAGCAGCGATATGCCGGCGTTGGCCTTGAGCGTCGGTGTCGCGCACTTCAATCCTCAGCGTCCCGTGGGTATCGACGAACTGCTCGAGCGTGCCCGGCGCGCCATGAACGAGCCGATGAGCCAAGTCGCCTTGTCCGGGCAGTCTTCCTGGCCGGCATAAACATCGGGGTGCGGCGACCATGCTTCACTATGGCAGTTGTGTTCTTTGTTATCGCGATCATCGCCGCGGTCCTGGGTTTTGGCGGACTCGCGGCCGGTGCGGCCGGTATTGCCAAAATACTTTTCGTCGTGTTCCTGATCGGGGCGGTAATCACGCTGGTCCTCGGTCGGGTGCGCAGTTAGGAGATTGGTTATGAAACGCGCTGTTGAATTTCTGGTCGGTGCTGCGCTGCTCTGCTGGGCCGCGGCGGGTTGGGCCGGATCCTATAGTGATACGGAAACGCTCTTTAAGAATGCCGGTGAAAGCAGCGCGTTCTTTCAGAGCAGCTACGGTTATGCCGTGTTTCCGACCATCGGCAAGGGCGGCCTGGTGGTCGGCGGTGCCCACGGCAGCGGTCACGTGTATATGCACGGCAAATACGTGGGTAATACGTCGATGAATCAAGTGAGCGTCGGCTTCCAGGCCGGTGGCCAGGCTTACAGCCAGATCATCTTCTTCGAGGATAAGCGGGCGTTCGACGAATTTACCAGGGGTGACTTCGAGTTTGGCGCGGATGTGAACGCCGTTGCCATCACGGCTTCCGCCGGGGCCGGCGTTGGAACCACCGGGGCGAGCGCTGAGGCGAGCGGCGGGATGAAGGATGCCCGCACGGCAGGCAAGTACTACAAGGGCATTGCGGTATTCACGATTGTGAAGGGCGGCGCGATGTATCAGGCCGCCGTCGCGGGCCAGAAGTTCAGCTACAAGCCCAGAGCCTCGTAATCAACCAGGCGATCCCCTCGCGCCGCTCACGGATGGAGCGGCCGGGGGCGGCGCGCGGCCCCCGGCCGGGTCGGCCGTGCGTGCCGGGTTAGAATGCCCGGCATGAAGCCCCGTGACATTTTGCTGGCGCTGATTGCAATCGGCGCCGCACGCTTTTGCGCCGCCGGTGGCGCCATGCATCCCCAGCACGGGGCCCACGGGATGGTGGTGAGCATTGACGCACTCGCCTCGCAGGCCGGTGTTGAAATGATGAAGGCAGGTGGCAACGCCGTGGATGCAGCGGTGGCCACCGGGTTTGCGCTGGCGGTGGTGCAGCCTGCAGCCGGAAATATTGGTGGCGGCGGTTTCATGCTGCTGCGCATGCACGATGGCGCCACTCACTTTGTCGATTTCCGCGAGAAGGCACCCGCCAGCGCGACTCCCGGGATGTACGAGGACCAGCAGGGCAAGGTCATCCCGAGTCTCAGCGTGCTCGGCTACAAAGCCGCGGGCGTGCCGGGCTCGGTGAAGGGGTTGGTCTACGCTGAGCAGCACTTCGGCACGCTCGGGGTAGCGCGCGTGATGCAGCCAGCCATCCGGCTCGCGCGGGCCGGTTATGCACTGAGCTGGAGTGACGCGCGTGAGATGACTGACGATGCGGGTCTCGCGCAGTACCCGGACTCGAGGCGCATCTTCCAGAACGACGGCAAGGGATGGCGGCAGGGCGATATTTTCAAGCAGCCGGAGCTCGCCCGCACGCTCGAGCGCATCGCAGCCGACCCCGAGGATTTCTACCACGGGGAACTGGCGCGTCAGTTCGCGCAGTTCGTGCAGCGCGGCGGCGGCCTGGTCTCGCTCCAGGACCTGGCGAGCTATGAAGTGAAAGATCGCGTGCCGATACGCGGCACCTACCGTGGTCTGGAGATAATCAGTGCGCCGCCGCCGTCCTCGGGTGGAATTGCCCTGGTTGAGGCGCTGAATATTCTCGAAGGAGTCGATCTCGCGAGGGCGGGCCTGGATTCGGCACAGTCCATTCACCTTGTGACCGAGGCCTATCGCCGCGCGTTTTATGACCGCGCGGAGTTCCTCGGGGATCCGGATTTCAGCAACGTGCCGGTCATGCAGCTCCTGGATAAGCCATACGCGCTGGCCTGGCGTACGTCCGTGGACCCGCAGCACGCGAGCCGCAGCCTGTCACTCGTGCGCCCGTTAGCCTCGCCGGACCTCGACCGCTATGCGGCGGAGCACCCGATTCGCCCGGCAGGCCGGGAAACGATGCAGACCACCCACTACTCGGTGGTCGATGCGGAGGGTAACGCGGTTGCCGTGACCACCACGCTGAACGACGGATTTGGCTCGAAGGTCACGGTGGGACCGCTCGGATTTCTGCTGAACGATGAAATGGATGACTTCGCCGCGAAGGTCGGCGTACCCAACATGTTCGGGCTGATCCAGGGAACGGCAAACGCCATCGCTCCGGGCAAGCGTCCGCTGTCGTCGATGACGCCAACCATGGTGCTCAAAGACGGCAAACTCTGGCTGGTGCTGGGCGCGGAGGGCGGCCCGACCATCATCACCACGGTCGCGAATATCATCATTGGGGTGGCGGACTTTGGTCTCGACATTCAGCAGGCCGTAAATGCACCCCGGTTTCACCATCAATGGATCCCGGATCAAATCGAAATGGAACGTGATCGCTTTTCCGCCGATACCATCGGGTTGCTGCAGGCGCAGGGAAATGAGGTCGTTTTGGGTGATAGCGGAGACGCCGAGTGCATCGAAGTCAACCTTGCTACCGGCGAACGCCTCGGCGCCAGCGATTCGCGCAACGAAGCCGGCAGGGCGGTTGGATACTGACGACAGGATGCGCAGTCGCCTCAGCTCTTCGGGCAGGTGAATTCCTTCTGCGCCTTCGCAGGCGGAACCACCAGTTTCCAGCCTGGAGGAATGTCGAACTGCGTGGCCGGCACGGGTCCTGTCGTGATCGACTTGGTTTCCACGGTGAACTCCGCAGCCTGAATCATGCCGGGGGCGAGTGTGCTGTTGGGCGTGCCCGTCCCGGACGTGCCGGCCGTACCCGAAGTTGCCGCTGGCTTCTTCGCGAACAGGCCGCTCACCAGCTTGCTGCCGAAGGCGCTGGCAGCTGGTCCCAGGATCGAACTTGCCACACCGTTGCCGGCGGCATTAGTCGCGGCGGTCCCCGCGGTGTTACCGGCGGCTCCTGAGGCCGAGCTCGCAGCAGCGCTGCCCGCGGCCTGGCTGGCATTTCCGACCACGCCGCTTCCGCTGGCGCTTGAGCCTGCGGCGCCTGAACCCTGCCCCTTCGCCGCCGCGCAGTGCTCCCCGCCGTAGGCGATCCGCACGGCCGTTTTGAGCGGGTAGCCCTGGAAATCACCGGCCTTGCTGGAGATCTGCTTCAGGCTGTCCGCGTACGGGGCGATGAACTGACGCATCTGCTTCACCACCAGCGCATTGTTTTGGTCCGTCAGCCCCAGCTTCTGCAGGTAGGCGCTCTCGAATGCCCGCCGATCGGCGAGGCCGGCGATCTGATCCTGCGTGAGCCACGCATCGAGTGTGATTACGAAGTCGCACACATCGCCTGTTTCATTGTTCCTGCAGCTTTGAGTCATCGCCATCTGCGTGAGCCTGGCGTCGTGGCCCGCGAAACTGCCGTGCGTATCGGTCTGCTTGACGTCGAATTTTGGCGGCGTCATTTCGCACTTGGAGGTATTGGGTGCGGGCGCGGTGCTCTGCTTCGCGGCCGGGCATTGCTTCATCTTCTCCAGCGTGGCCTGCGCCTGCTGCTCGGCCTCCTGCCGTTGCGCGGCGGTCATGAAGGGAGTCGCGCGGTACTCCTGCTTTTTCGGCTCCAGGTACCACTGCACTTCGCGATCGAGACGGATGATCTCGCCGCTTTGGGCGTTCCCGCACAACAGCGACATGAACCCTTCGCAATTGAGCGCGGTGTCGCGGCGCTGTTTGTCCGTCGTGGTCAGCTCGGTTGAGGTCCCGTGAGCCTTGATTACGCTGAAGTCGAAGGTCGATTGTTCCTCGATGGTCACGTCTGCACGCGTGGCGCCGCTCATGCCTAAGGCAATCGTGGCGATCCCGGCCAGCCACAGCACTGCGGATCTGTGTTGGTGACGCATGTTCTTGTTCTCCCCTTCGGTGCGTTGTGCGCGACGATACACCTGATCGCGCGCGGGCACTAGCCGAACAATTCGGCAACAACATATATAAAACACAAGTATTTAGGATCGTATTCTCGACAAAGACTACAAGCCGAGATCGCTCAACCCCGGGTGATCCTTGGGCCTCGGCCCCGGTGCGCTCCAGCGGTATTTGCGATCCGCTTCCGTGATCGGCACGTCATTGATCGAGGCGATTCTGCGGCGCATGAGGCCGCCCGCATCGAACTCCCAGTTCTCGTTGCCGTAAGAGCGGAACCAATGGCCTGAATCGTCATGCCACTCGTACGCAAAGCGCACCGCGATGCGCTCTGCGCCGAACGCCCAGATTTCCTTGATGAGCCGATAGTCGAGCTCGCGGCTCCACTTGCGGCGCAGGAACTCCTGGATGGCGGTGCGTCCCTGCAGGAACTCCGCGCGGTTGCGCCATTGGGAATCCTCGGTGTAGGCAAGCGCAACGCGCTGCGGATCGCGGCTGTTCCAGCCGTCTTCCGCCATCCTGACCTTGGCGATCGCGCTCTCAAGCGTGAAGGGTGGCCTGAGCGGTACGGCGCCCGGCGCCGCGCCTGCGGCATTGGTCTCGTTCATGCGCGTACTCCGTCATCGTTGGTCAGGCGCGCCATGCTCACCACCGCGGCGGTGAACGCCAGCAACGCCGCTGCGTACAGGGCGAAGTTTGAGCCCAGCAGCGGGTGAACGCGAAACAGGATCGCAACCCCGGCGGCGCCCAGACTCTGCCCAAGGAGTCGTGCCGTGCCCAGCATGCCGCCGGCGGCGCCAGTGCGCGCGCGCGGGGCGGCGGACAACATGGCGCGATTGTTGGGCGACTGGAAGAGGCCGAATCCGATGCCACACAAGGCCATGCGCCACACGAAGCCGCTCGCGGTGCCGCTCGCCGGGAACAATGCGAGCAGTGCCAGCCCTACCGCCAACAACAGCAGCCCTAAGCCTCCGAGCACACCCGCGGGGGTAGCGGTCGGCGAGGCGGCCGGCGATGGGCGCCGCCACGGCCACGCCCACCGGCCAGGGTGTCATGAACAGACCCGTTTGCACGGCGCTGTGCCCGAGGCGTTGGATCTCGAACGGCAGTGCCACCAGCGCCGTCATCTGCGCCATGAACGAGCACACCGAGGTCGCTACCGAGAGCGAGAACAGTCGGTTGCGCAGCAGATCGAACGGGATAAGAGGCGTCGCGCGCGGCAGCTCGTGGCGCAGCAGTACCCAGCCGAGCGCTCCGGCCGCGGCAATCTGCAGCAGCCCAAAGCCGGTGGCCGCGTCATGCGCCAGGGATTGAAGGCCCGAGAGCAGGAGGCCGAACGTGCCGGCATACAGGAGCGCACCGCCGTAATTCAGTGGTCGACGCGTGCGCTCGCTGTCCGGTAAGGAGTAACTCGCGATGGTAATGGTGATGATTCCGAGCGGGATATTGATGCCAAAGAGCCAGCGCCAGTGCGCCACCGCCAACACGGCTGAGGCGATGGTGGGCCCCAAGGCCGCGGAGGTGGCGACCACGAAGGCGTTGATGCCGATGGCACGCCCGAGATGACGCTGCGGATAAGTGAAGCGCACCAGCGCGGCGTTGACACTCATGATGCCGGCTGCCCCGAGTCCCTGGATGACGCGCGCCACGCTCAGGGTGAGCAGCGACGGCGCGCATGCGCAGGCGAGCGATGCCAGCGTGAACACCGCGAGCCCCACCTGCGACACGCGCCGATAGCCGACGATTTCCCCCAGCGACGCCAGCGGCAGCAGCAGGATGAGAATTGCGAGCTGGTAGGCGCTGATGACCCAGATCGAGGCGGCGGCGCTGGCCCCAAAATCGCGCGCAATGGTTGGCAACGCGACGTTGGTGATGGTGCTGTCGAGCACCGACATACAGATGGCCAGCAGGATTGCGGCGATTGCCCAGTAGCGCCGCGGTACCGGCAGGCCGTCGGGGTGCTGTGCGGCGCCGGAGGTAGGGTTACCGGGACTCGGCATCTGTCCCCTCATATTAATAGAGGGCATGCAGCGCGTGGTGTCATAACGTGTCGCCACGCCCGCGGCGCATCGTGTCCCGGCCCTGTGACNNCAGCGCGTGGTGTCATAACGTGCCGCGGTGCCCGCAGCGCGCCAGTCTCCCGGCCCTGTGAACGCCGTCACGCTTTATCGGAACCCCGCGCTGCCTGCCGGCCGCTACAATGAGCGGCACGCGGCTGCTGAGGCCGCAAACAACAAGAACGGGCGTGGCTTGAAGGAACAACCTCCCGCTGGCGTAAATTCTGAAGCACCTGAGCGGCGCGGCAGCGATCGGCGTCAGCATGTGCTGCGCTCACTACTGCACGGCAGCTTCAAGCCGCGGCGACGCGCTCCGCGCCGCGGCGATGAGCACACCGTGACCGCGGTCGACTGGCATCATCCCCAGTGGCTCGCGATTTCCACCCTCATTCTTCTTTGCTGTTGTGCCGATGCCTTCCTGACCCTCGCGCTGCTCAGTCGTGGCGCCTACGAAGTGAATCCCTTCATGGCGCCGCTGGTCGGCGGCTCCTCGCTGACCTTCGCGCTGGTGAAAATCGGGTTCACCGCCACGGGCGTCGTATTGCTGGCGCATCTGGCGCGCATCCGGGCATTCGGACGCATTCCGGTGGGGGTGTTCCTGTACTGCCTGCTGGCAGTCTATAGCGCACTCATTGTTTACGAGTTCAAGCTGCTGAATGCGGGCTAGGCCGGCCCAGCGCCCGTTGCGACGGATCGAAGGGGATTTTGCGTTAAACTAGGGGTCCGGCGTTTCTCTTTCCCCATGCTTGAACCGACACCCCTCTACGGCGGCAACGCCGATTTTCTCGACGCGCTCTACGAGCAGTACCTGCGTGATCCGGCGAGCGTAGGCGAGCAGTGGCGCACCTATTTCGGGCGTCTCGCCGGGCCGGCTGCCGCGGAACGCGCGCACGGCCCGATCCGCGCTGATATCGCGCGTCGCGCGCTGGAGGGTCCCGCCCCGGGAGGTGCTGCAGCGCCTGCAGGCGGCGGCGCAAATGCCCGCCAGGCGGCGGTTTCCCGGCTCGTGCAGGTGTGGATCAACCGCGGCCACCTGCTGGCGAACATCGATCCGCTCGCACTCACCGCGCGTCCGAGTCCCAAGATACTGGAGCTGAGCTACTTCGGACTGACCCCGGAGGATCTCGACGCCGAGTTCTTCACCGGTAGCCGCATCGCCGCGGTGCCCAAGCGCATGAAGCTGCGCGACATCCTCGCGCAGCTGCGACACATCTACGCCGGCAACATTGGCGCTGAGTTCGCGCATGTGTCCGAATCCGAGGAACGCCTGTGGCTGCAGGATGAGTTTCAGCAGGGACGCCTCACCGGCACGCTCACCACCGAGGAGCGCCGCAACATCCTGTGGCAGTTGACCGCGGCCGAAGGCCTCGAGCGCTATCTGCACACCAAGTACGTGGGACAGAAGCGCTTCTCGCTCGAGGGCGCCGATGCCTTCATCCCGCTGCTCGATGACCTGATTCAGAACGCCGGCGCCGACGGCGTGGAGGAGGTCGTTATCGGCATGGCCCACCGCGGCCGCCTCAACGTGCTGGTGAACCTGCTCGGCAAGGCCCCGGCCGCGCTGTTCTCCGAGTTCGAAGGCGCCTACGACCCGAGCCACCTCAAGGGCTCCGGCGATGTGAAGTATCACAAAGGATTTTCGGCGGATCTGCGCACCGCGAGCGGCAACGTCCACACGGTGCTCGCGTTCAACCCCTCGCACCTCGAGGTCGTTAACCCGGTGGTCGAGGGTTCGGTGCGTGCCCGCCAGGAGCGTCGCGGCGATGCGCGCGGCGAGCGCGTATTGCCACTGCTGGTGCACGGGGATGCCGCCTTCGCCGGCCAGGGCGTGGTGATGGAGACGCTGCAGCTCTCCCAGGCGCGCGGCTTTTTCACCGGCGGCACCGTCCACGTCATCATCAACAACCAGGTCGGCTTCACTACCTCTGAGCCGGCGGACGCGCGCTCGACCATGTACTGCAGCGACGTCGCCAAGATGCTGGAGGTGCCGATTTTCCACGTCAACGCCGATGATGCCGAGGCGGTGGTGTTTGTAACGCGCCTGGCGCTCAAGTACCGCATGCGCTTCCGCAAGGATGTGGTGGTCGATCTCGTGTGCTACCGCCGCCACGGCCACAACGAGGCGGACGAACCGGCCGCGACCCAGCCGGGCATGTACCGCGTGATCCGCCAGCACCCGACTGCGAGGCGGCTGTACGCCGACCAGTTGATCGCCGCGGGTGTGATTACCGAAGCCGACGTGGAAGCGATGTTCGAGCAGTACCGCGGCGGACTCGACGAGGGACGCCCGCAGGCGCGTGCCTCGCTCGGCATGATCGGCAACAAGTACACGGTCGACTGGAGCGCGTACTCGCAGGTCGACTGGACGGAGCGCGTGCAGACCGCCCTGCAGTTGCGGCGCTTGCGCGCGCTCGGACAGCGCATCGTGAGTGTCCCGGACGGCTTCACCCTGCATCCGCGCGTCGCCGCGCTCATGAGCAACCGCGCGCGCATGATCGCAGGAGAGGTGCCCCTGGACTGGGGCTGCGCCGAGACGCTGGCGTACGCGGCGCTTCTGGAGGACGGCTTCGCCGTGCGCCTCACCGGGCAGGACAGCGCGCGCGGAACCTTCTTCCATCGCCACGCAGTGCTGCACGATCAGAACAGCGACCGCACCTATATTCCTCTGCAACACGTGGCCGAGCGCCAGCCGCGCTTCGAGGTGATCGATTCGGTGCTTTCCGAGGAGGCCGTCATGGGCTTCGAGTACGGCTACTCCGTCGCCAGGCCCGGCGCGCTGGTTTGCTGGGAAGCGCAGTTCGGTGACTTCGTCAACGGCGCGCAGATCATCATCGATCAGTTCATCGCGGCCGGCGCTGCCAAGTGGGGACAGCAGACGCGTCTGACGCTGCTGCTGCCGCACGGGTACGAGGGTGCCGGTCCGGAACATTCGAGCGCGCGCCTCGAGCGCTTCTTACAACTGAGCGCCGAAGGGAACATCCGGGTCGCCAACTGCTCGACGGCGGCCCAGTACTTCCACCTGCTGCGCCGCCAGGCGCGCATCGCCAAGCAGCGCCCGCTCGTGGTCATGACCCCGAAGTCGCTGCTGCGCCTGCCCCAGGCGACCAGCACAATCGCGGATCTGGCGGAGAACACGCGCTTTCAGCCGGTGCTCGCCGAGCCCGGGGTCGACAACGAGCAGGTCACGCGCTTGGTGCTGTGCACCGGCTAGATCTACTACGACCTCGTCGGCCACCCCGAACGCAAGGCCCACACGGGCCTGGCGGTGGCGCGGGTGGAGCTGCTCTATCCCTTCCCCGAACGCCAGATACTCGAGCTGATGGCCCGCTACCCGAACCTGCGCGAGGTGCTGTGGGTCCAGGAGGAGCCCCGCAATATGGGCGCGCGCGCACATATGTTCCCGCGGCTGATGCAGATCATGCCCGACGAGATCCACTTCGGCTACATCGGGCGCCCCGAG
>PMHN01000261.1:4067-6219 GCA_003156695.1 Gammaproteobacteria bacterium | reverse complement strand
TCGAGTCATCGCATTCCAGACCCGCACGCACCGCCTGCGTTTGTTGTCCAAGCGGTGCACCGATCAGAAGTGCCGTGGCATCGGGGGTTGCATCAATTGAGGCGTTCATCACAGGCTCCGCAGTCGCAATGGTCCGGCTCACCGGCACTCCTGCGGAGCACCCGCATCAAGATGCGGGTCTGTGGCGTCCATCTTCCGCACGGCCTAATGCCGCATGGCAGCTACGCGCACTGCTCATCTGTTGATCCAAGGCAGGATCGCAGGAGTTGGCACCTTTCCGAGCTGGTTAAGCATCGGCGGTTGCCCCGGCGTCTAAGGGCCTTTCCCTCAGCCGGTCTCGATGAGTATGTGGAGTTTAGGGGGTGAGGCCTGCGGGGCGCAAGCTGATGCATCGAACTGCGTGCGCGGCACGCGGACAGGAGCAACCGATGAACGGGGTTTCGCTGTTTCGTCTCTATGTGTTGCGCGCCATGTATTTGTTTATCGTGGTTGGTCTGGGCGTCTATCTGTGGCCCGACGTGCTCGATCCTGAAAAGCATTGGGGACTGATGCAGGGGCAGGCCTCCTGCATGCTCGCCGCATTTTCGCTGCTGTGCGCCCTGGGTTTGCGGTACCCGCTGCAGATGCTGCCGGTGCTGCTCTGGGAAGTGCTCTGGAAGACGCTTTGGTTCGTGATTGTTGTGTTGCCGCAGTGGAGGGCAGGACATATCGACGAGTCGATCAAGCCCACGATCTTTGCCTGTTCTTTAGTCGTGCTCGTGTATCTCGCCATTCCCTGGCGCTATGTGTTCGCGCACTACGTGAAAGCGCCCAGCGAGCGTTGGCGACCCGCTTGACTTAGCGCGGCGCGAAGTCAGCAGCGTGTCGCGCAGCCTCCTCCGCCTGGCTGTTGCGGCCGCGCGCCTGCAGGGAATCGGCGATGAGCCGCCAGGCGCTCGATTGTGCGGCAGGATCCCCGGTACCCAGCGACAGTGCCTTACGACCCATGGCGTCCGCCTGCTCCGCATCTGCGGCGCCAAGGCGCATCCGTCCGAGCTCGATCCACAGCAGCGGATTGTCCGGCTCGATCCGCAGTGCGCGCTCGATGGTCGCGCTCGCCTGCCCGAAGTCACCACCCTGCGCCTGGGCGTGGGCCTGCGTGACCAGCGCCCGGGATGCGGCACCCAGATGGAATTGTCGTGGCGCAGGAGTTGCGGGCGGCGCGGGCGGCGCCGGCGCGGGCGGCGCCGGCGGGGGCTGCGCCGGGATGGGAGGTGCCGGACGCACGCTGCCAATGGCCTGGCCGGGTGGTGGCGCAGGCACCGCGGGGCCCTGTTCCCCGGCCCGCATGACGCAGCCGCTCAACATGACCGCCACCATCAGCACGTTGAAGCCCAGGCGCTTCGACGGCAACCGGATGGAAAACAACTCTGCAGACATCGCGGACATCATAGCTGCGTGTCAGGGGTCCCTGCCGGTCAATGGGTCAGGGTCTGCAGCAATTTCCTGGCGCCGTCGATGAGGGTGTTCACCGGATCATTGGCCGGCGTCTGCGCCTGCGGGAATCCGCAGCCGGGCTTTGCCGGCAGCTCGGTTCCCGCCGGCACCGCGACGGCCACGATGTCTTCGGCGCAGCCCGGCACCACACGCAGCCCCGTCGGGTATTCGATCTGCACTTCCGCCAGCGACTCTGGCATCGGCGCGTTCCACGAGGTCGTGCCCAGGCTCCCCATGAGATGCGCCCACACGGGCAACGCGCCCGCCGAGCCGGTGAAACCGGTGGGCTGGTCATTGTCGTAGCCGACCCATACCACGGCGACGTGACTGCCTGAGAATCCCGCAAACCAACTGTCACGGTAGTCGGACGAGGTCCCCGACTTGCCCGCCACCACCAGACCCGGCGGCAACAGCGCCCGCGCCGGCCGGCCGGTGCCGTGATCCATGACGTGCACCATCAGGCGATCGACCTGATAAACAACCTCGGGGGAAGCCACCTGCGTCACCTGCAACGGGAACGCCTTGACGGTCTTGCCGTCCTGGCTGATGACCGCACGCACCGCACGCAGCGGATTCCTGAAGCCGCCGTTGGCGAGCCCATTAAAGAGTTGCGCGGCCTCTATCGGGGTCACGTCCACGGCGCCCAGGAGTATGGCGGGGACCGGCGCCGGCGCCT
>PMHN01000261.1:0-4012 GCA_003156695.1 Gammaproteobacteria bacterium | reverse complement strand
ACGAGCTTCACGTCGACCGGCGCGTCCTGCACGACGGTCGCCGCGTTGTAGTGCCCGCTCTCGAGTGCGGTGAGATAGATAAAGGGCTTGACGAGCGATCCCATGGAGCGTTTGGCATCCAGGGCCCGGTCGAAGCCGTCGTAGCCGACGTCGCGCCCGCCAACGATCGCAATCACGTCCCCGCTTTGCGGCGCCGTGACGACGACCGCGCCCTCGAGGCGCCCGTGAGGCTCCTTGTGCACGCGGTCGAGCCGCTCGAGCTCGCGTTCGAGGGAGCGCTCCGCCTCTTCCTGCACGCGCGGCTCGAGACTGGTGTAGATGCTTAGGCCGGCNNAGCCGTTCGAGTTCGCGCTCCAGGGAGCGCTCTGCCTCGTCCTGAACCCGCGGCTCGAGGCTCGTGTAGACCGCCAGGCCGGCTTGGGTCAGATCCTCGTCACGATAGTCGCGCCGCAACGTGCGGCGCACGAAATCCAGGTACGCCGGGTAATAGGCGCCCGCCGGCCGGCTGCTCACCCCGAGCGGGCGCTGCGCGGCGGCACTCGCCTGCGGCGCGCTGATGATCCCCTGGTCGGCCATCACCTTCAGCACCAGGTCGCGGCGTAGCCGCACGCGGTCCGGATGGCGCCGCGGGTCGTAATACGAAGGTCCGCGCACGATCGCAACCAGCAGTGCCACCTCGGAGAGGTCCAGCTCCGCGAGCGGCTTGCCGAAATAGAACTGGCTGGCGAGCCCGAAGCCGTGAATTGCGCGGGTACCGTCCTGGCCGAGGAAGATCTCATTGATGTAGGCGTTCATGAGGTCGGTCTTGGTGAAATGCGCGTCGAGCGCAATCGCCATCACNNACCAGCTGCTGGGTGAGCGTGCTGGCGCCCTGCTCGATCTGGCGGGCGCGCACATTGACCCACAGTGCCCGCAGCATGGCGATCGGATCGACGCCATGATGGGTATCGAATTTGCGGTCCTCAACGGCCTTGAGCGCCGCGGGCAGCATCGGCGGCACTTCCTGCGGAGTGACGATGATGCGGTCCTCGCCGTGGATCGGAAAGATGCTGCCAATCAGCAGGGGCTCAAGCCGCAGCACCGGCACTTCGCGCCCGGAGCTGTCACGAAGACTCTGCAGGCCGCCCCCGTCCAGGGTGATACTGAGGAGCGACGCGGGGCGCGTCTCATCGGCAAAGCGCGCGGCGCGCAACGCCACGTCGATCCGCTCGCCGGCGATGCGATACGTTCCGGGGTGAGTGGCGCTGTCGGCGCGCCGGTAGTGCAGCTGCTGCAACTCGCGCTCGAGCTCGGCTGAAGAGAGCGCCAGTCCTGCGTACAGCTCCAGCGGTGCGGCGTACACCTGCGCCGGCAGCGTCCAGCGGCGTCCCTCGAACTGGTGCACGACGACGTGATCGAGGTACACGACATACAGCGCGCCGAGCACCAGGGCGGCGGCCAGTACCCCCAGCAGCAGGCGCCTCAGAGGAAAACCTCCGGGGCGGGTGGGCGCAGGTTGTACTGCGAGCTCATCGCCGACCCGTAGGCGCCGGCGTTGGCGATCAGCAGTACGTCGCCCTCGCGCGTCACCGGCAGCAGCCGATCGTGCCCGAGTACATCGGCACTCTCGCAGACGGGACCCACGATGTTGACCAGCTCGGTGGCCGGCTCATCGGCGCGGCTCAGGTTCACGATCTCGTGGTAGGCGCCGTACAGCGCCGGACGGATAAAGGAATTCATGCCGGTGGCGACACCCACGAAGCGCACGCTGCCCTTGGACTTGAGCTGTGTGACACGCGCGAGCAGCACGCCGGCCGCTGCCACCAGGAAACGCCCCGGCTCGAGCCACACTTCAAGCTGCGGGTGCTCGGCGCGCACTGCCATGAGCAGCGTATCGAGCTGTTGGAGATTCACGCCGGGCTGGTCGGCACGCTCGGGGACGCCCAAGCCGCCGCCCACGTCGATCACGCGCACTTCCTCAAAGGACTGCGCCGCACCACCCAAGAGGCGCGCCGTATGCTCCCAGCTCGTGACATCGAACACGCCGCTCCCCACGTGAGCCTGCAGGCCGGTGACGCGCACCTTCGCTTCGCGTGCCTGCCGTGCAAATTCCTTGAGATCGACGATCGGCACGCCGAACTTCGAGCGCGTGCCGGCGGTACGCACGTGCGAGTGGTGGCCGCGGCCCACACCGGTGTCCACACGGACGAAGATCTCCCGCTCGCGAAACAGTTCCGGCCAGGCGCTGAGCGCATAGGGGTTGTCGACGGTGACCCGCACGCCCCGCTCCAGCGCCCACTGGTATTCAGCGCGCGGCGCGAAGTTCGGCGTGTAGAGGATGCGCTGCGGATCCAGGTCGGGAAATAACCCCAGCAGCCGCTCAATTTCGCCCTGCGACACGCACTCGAATTCGACCCCCTCGGTGCGCAGCGTGCGCAGCAGCTCCCGGTGCGGGTTGGCCTTCACGGAATAGTGCACGCGGGCAAGGGACCCCATGGCACGCAGTGCACGCGCCGCGCTGCGCACGCTGTCGAGGTCGTAGACGAAGGCCGCGTCGTGGCCGGCGAGCTGCGCGAGAAGGCGCTCGCGCTGCACGCGCCACCAGGGCCCAACGCGGATGTCGGCCGGTGGCGGTGGCGCAAACAGCTGCTGCCACGTGGGACCGAGGATGCGGTCGCCCGGCACCGGCCGGATCAACAGCTCGTGGAGTTGCTCCACCAGCCGATCACCCTGGTTCTCATCGACCACGAAGGTGAAATTCAGGTCGTTGGCGGCCTGGCTCACGAGGTAGATCTTCTGCTCCTCGAAGAACTCGAATGCGCCACCCAGCTGGTGGAGGATCGCGCGGATATTGCGCCCCACCAGGCTCACCGAGGCGCACGGCCCGATCACCTGCACGCGGCACAGGCGCGACAGATCGGCAACCAGCTCCGCCACGCGAGTGTTGTCGAGGGTGTTGGCGGCCGGATCGAGCGATACGGTGACGTTGGTTTCGGACGTCGACACCAGGTCGACCGACATCCCGTGGAGCTTGAACACCTGAAAGGCATCGGCGAGAAATCCGACCTGGTGCCACATGCCCGGACTCTCGAGCGCGATGAGGGTAATGCCGCGCTTGGTGCATACGGCCTTTACCTGCGCGGCGCCGTCCAGCCCTTCCGCGCTTAAGACCGTGCCCTCGAGCTCCGGGGCCTGGGTCGCATACACGTGCAAGGGGATGCGGTACTGGCGCGCCGGCAGGATACAGCGCGGGTGCAGCACCTTCGCGCCGCTGGTGGCGATCTCCTGGGCTTCGTCGTAGTGCAGCGCGCGCAGCAGCCGCGCCGTCGGCGTGGAGCGTGGGTTGGCGCTGAACATGCCCGGCACGTCGGTCCAGATCTCGATGCGCTGGGCGCGCAGCTTGGCCGCCAGGTACGAAGCGGAGGTGTCCGAGCCGCCGCGGCCCAGGAGCACGGTGTTGCCGTCCTCATCGCTGGCGATGAATCCTTGGGTGATGACGAGCGAGGACAGCGCTTCGAGCTGCTCCTCGAGTGCACCGTCAGGCGCAAAACTGCAGGTCGCCGACAACACCTCCGGCCGCCCGGGGACGCTGCCGGGCTCCGCGCGTAGCAGCGTGCGGGCATCCATCCACGCGGCGTCCAGTCCCTGCGTGCGCAGGAAGCGTGCACCCAGCTGCGTGGCCATGAGTTCGCCGCTCGCCATGACGCGGNNAACGCGTGCGGTCACTCGCCTCGCGCATCAGGGCGACTCCGGCGGCAATTTCGCGCAGCTCCGCGAGGTAGCGCTCCACCTCCTCGCCCAGTGTTATGCCCAGCTGCGCGGCGAGCTGCCGATGGCGCTCCTCGATGCCCTTGAGCTCCTCGTCCTGCGCGTGGCCGATGGCGGCGTCGAGAAGTCTTTCGAGACGATCAGTGATGCCCGCGATCGCCGAGTGCACGATCAGCACGCGCGCGCCGGCAGCGCGCCGGTCGGCCGTGATACGTGCGATGTTCTTCCAGTTGGGGAGCGTGGCGACGCTCGTGCCGCCGAACTT
>PMHN01000152.1:3812-18149 GCA_003156695.1 Gammaproteobacteria bacterium | reverse complement strand
TTGGGATCGACCTCCCAAAGCATCTTGAAATTGTGGTCCGGATCGACCGACCCGGACTTGGCGGGCAGGTCGCGGACATGGCCAAACGAGGCCAGGACTTCGTAGCCCTTGCCCAGATACTTATTGATGGTCTTCGCCTTGGCGGGCGACTCGACGATGACCAGATTATCTGCCATGACGTAACTTCAGGAAACGCTGTACCTCAGAAACAAAAAACCGCGGACGAGCCGCGGACCTGCAAACCCCAGCGCACATGTGAGCCTCAGTGCGGCGCATTAACCGGCATTTCCGACATCATCAGACCGCCCAGCCGTTCGACCGCCAGATCCTGCCCTGGGGTGCTCGAGAGCACCATGAACACCACCCACTTGAGGTGCTCGGTGTCAGGCTCGCCCGGCAGCGCCAGTGCGCGTTCGATCACCATCTCGCGCTGTTGCGCCGAGAGCACGCCCTGGCGTTCCAGCGACAACAGGTAGCCGCGGCAGTCGGTCGACAGGCGCGCCAGCTCGCTGTCTGCGAACACCCGCACCGCGGGCGCGGTGCCGGCGGCGGGCAGCAGCGGCGCGCGCTCGTGCCCGAAGGCGAGATCCGTCAGCCAGTCGAGCGCGCGTTCCACGTGCACGCGCGCAAAGCCCGCGCGGCGCAGGTCGCGCGCCAGGTGCTCGCGACCGGGTACGTCCGCCGTTTCGGCGAGCATGTAGCGGTCGAACACGTAGATGAGGATGTCGAGAACGCTGCCAGTAGTCATCGGAAGATCTATGGTACGCGGCCGAAGCGGCCGCCCGGGAGAGTCGCGACCCGTCCCTGGAGCTCCAGGATCAGCAACATCGAGGCCACCGATCCGCTCGGCAGCTCCGTGCGTGCGACGAGTGTATCCATGGTCGCCGGTTCAAAACCGAGCGCATCTAACAGCATTTCATACTCCTTGTCCAATACGGGGGCGGCCGGCGATGCGCCCAGCGCGCGCGTAACAGCTTGTTGCGGCAAGGGAATTCGCAGCTCCGAGAGCACGTCGGCCGCCTCTTCCACCAGCCGCGCGCCCTGCTTGATGAGTTGGTGACAGCCGCGCGACAGCGGGCTGTGGATCGAGCCGGGGATCGCGAACACCTCGCGCCCGGATTCCCCCGCCAGGCGCGCGGTAATAAGTGAACCGCTGTGACGCGCGGCCTCGACGATGAGCGCGCCGAGCGACAGGCCGGCGATGAGACGATTGCGCCGCGGGAAGTTGTGCTTCAGGGGCGCGGTACCCGGCGCAAATTCCGATATCAGTGCGCCGTGCTCACTGACACGCAGCGCCAGCGCGCTGTTCTCGGGAGGATAGATGCGGTCGAGGCCGCTGCCGAGCACGGCCACCGTCAGCCCGCCGCCGAGCAGGGCGCCTTCATGGCTCGCAGCATCGATGCCCAGCGCAAGACCGCTCGTCACCGTGAGCCCGGCGCGGGCGAACCAGGCGGCAAATTCGCGTGCGGTGGCGCGCCCGGCGGGGGTGGGGCTGCGCGAGCCGACCATGGCGAGCTGTGGCGAGGACAGCGCCGCCACGGATCCCTGCACGTAGAGCGCCGCAGGTGCACCCGCGGTCTGCGCCAGCAATGCCGGGTAAGGCGCATCGGTGCTCAGCAGAATCTGCGCGCCGCTCGAGCCGAGCCAGGCAAGATCCGCCGCCAGCACCTGCGCATCCGGGGCGCGCAGTAAATCGCGGGCGGCAGCGGGCAGTTCAACCCGCGCGAGCGTGGCGTGCGTGGTCGTGCGCTCCAGCTCCCCGTCCGCGGCGCGCAGCAGCGCCTGCAGGTGCTCAGCGGTCAGTCCGGGAGCCCGGGCCAGCACGGCCCGCGCGGTGAGTGCTTCCATGCCGTGAGCATAAAGGAAGCGGTTGCGGCCGCGGTTCGCAAAAGGCACGCAAGTGGTGCCCACCGCGGTGCCTCAACAGGCACCGCGGGCAATCACGGGGAATTTACGGGTTGCGCACCTTGTCGCCGGTGTGGATGGCGTCGGAGGCGCCAACCACCAGCGCGTAACTGACCCGATCGAACACCTTGAAGACCAGTACCGTTCCGGTGCGCTCATCGGGCAGCCGCACGCTGGGTGCGAACGAGGTGCCGACGCCGTTGGTGGTGTCGCCGATGTTCTTGCCGCCGCGATACAGATCGAGCGTCGTGTCACCGACCGAATCCACGGCCAGCACGGTGCCTGGCTCCAGGCCGTGGCGCGCGCCGCGGTTGATCGCGACGATGTTGTACTGACCGATGAGATCGGTGCCGCCCACCACTGCGAGAATGCGGCCGTGCACATCCCCGGCCGGACCCTTGAGCATGAAGTTCGCAGGTCCCTGGTCACTGGGGGTGAGGAGCCGGTCGCCCTGCAGCGTTTCACGGGCGGGATCTATCAGCAGCGCCTTGGCAGGGTTGCCGGCCCGCTGCACGAGCGCCGTGGCCGTATAGATGCCGATGTAACCGAGCACCCTGCCGTCATCCGGATCACGCAGCTCGTCGCTCACGTGCATGACGTTGAAACGGGAGTTCTCATCGGCCGTGAGGTTGCGGACGTAGACTTCGTTGCCCGAGCCTGCCACCTGGTGCATGTCGCGGAAGGCGAGGATGTAGGGCGCGTGACGGATCTCGTCTGCGGTGAGCAGCGTCGGCCGCGACAGGAACGAGGCAATCGCGGCGTACGGAATGGTCGGAATCGCACTGTCGATCGCGGCGCTGCGCAGCCGCGGATCCAGGCGCACGGCGCCGGCCTGCTCGAGGCGTACCTGGGCCCGCCCATCCGCGCCGTAGGCAAGCGCGAGGGTGTCACCCGGATAAATAAGGTGCGGATTCGGCACCTGCGGATTGATGATCCACACTTCGGGCCACAGCCACGGATCTCTCAGGAACATCGATGCGATGCCCCACAAGGTATCGCCGCGCTTGACCGTGTACTGTTTCGGAGCGCTGGGATTGACCACCGCGCCCGCATCGGCATTGCCGGCCGGGGCCTGGGTGCCTGAGGCGGCGATGGCGGCTTCGGTCGCCGACACATCCGGGGCGGCAGTCGCGGTCGCGGCGGCCACGGGTGCGGGCGCCGCGGCGGGCTCGCCGGTGCCGCGCATGTGCGAGCAGCCGGAAACCACAACCGTCAGCACGGCCAGGGCTGCGATGGCGCGAGCCCCAAGTAACTGATTTGAGACCATCTCCACTCCTCGGCGGGCCACACAACCCGCACCCGAAATTCTAATTGTTATACTGGCACGCCGCCGCTGCCCGTACGAATTAATGTCAAGTTTGTGCGCTGGATCACGGCTGGCGGCGCCCCCATATCAGGCAGGACCATGGCCTTAAGAACCATCCTCGAATTCCCCGATCCGCGCCTGCGCACCCGTGCCGAGCCCGTGACCCGCTTCGATGCGGCGTTGGGGAGGCTCATCGACGACCTGCTGCAGACCATGTACGCAGCTCCCGGCATCGGCCTTGCGGCCACCCAGGTGGACGTACATCAGCGCGTCATCGTCATCGACGTTTCCAAGGAGCACGACCGGCCGCTGACGCTCATCAACCCGCAGATCATCGCGCGCGAGGGCGAAGCGAGCAGCGAGGAAGGCTGCCTCTCGGTCCCCGGGATTTTCGACGACGTGAAGCGATCGGCGAAGGTGCGCGTGCGTTCGCACGACCGTAAGGGCAGGCAGTTCGAGCGCGACTACGAGGACATTCTTGCGGTGTGCATCCAGCACGAGATGGATCACCTGGAAGGCAAGCTGTTCGTGGACTACCTGTCGGACCTCAAGCGCGAGCGCATTCGCAAGAAGCTCGAAAAGGAGCGCCGCGAGCGCGGGTCGCGGCCTGCGGCGGGCGCTGCCGGCGCGCGCCGCGCGTACTAATCGATGGGAAAAAGTCGCCTGCAGCGCTTTTTCCGACCGCGGCTGCGTTTCCGCCGGCAAAAGGCGCGGCTTTTGCCGGCTGCTCATTGCCAGGTTCTTGGGTCGGCTGGTCCGACAGGCTGGTAGTGTTGCGCGTCGCCTTTGCCGGCACGCCGGAATTCGCGCTGCCTGCGCTCGCAGCGCTCACCACACATCACCAGGTGGTCGGGGTCCTCACGCAGCCCGACCGCCCGCATGGCCGCGGTCGCAAACTCACCGCCGGCCCGGTAAAAGCAGCGGCGCTGGCCGCGCATCTGCCGCTCGCGCAACCGCAGTCACTTAAGGGTGAAGCGGGGCGTGCGCAACTCGCGGCCTGGAATCCGGACGTGCTGGTGGTGGTTGCTTACGGGGTGATTCTGCCGGCGGAAGTCCTGCGCCTGCCGCGCCTGGGTTGCGTCAACATTCACGCATCGCTTCTGCCGCGCTGGCGCGGGGCGGCGCCCATTCAGCGCGCGATCCTCGCGGGGGACACACAAACCGGCATCACCATCATGCAGATGGACGCCGGTCTGGACACGGGGCCCGTGCTGCTGCAGCGGCAGTGCGCGATCTCGCCCGAGCACACGGGCGGTCGCCTGCACGATGAGTTGTCCGTGCTCGGGGCCACTGCGCTCATGACTGCGCTCGACGGAATGCAACGTGGCTCACTCACCGGCGTGCCGCAGCCCCAGGCCGGGGTCACTTACGCGGCCAAGATCGACAAAGCGGAAAGCCGCATTGACTGGCAGCGCGACGCTCCTGGCATCGAGCGGCAGGTGCGGGCCTTCAACCCCTGGCCGGTGGCCGAGACGACCCTCGAGGGTGAGCAGCTGAGGATTTTCGCCGCCCGCGCAGAATCTTCGTTGTATGAGCCGCCAAATGTCTCAAAAAGCGCCGATCCTGGGTCGATTATCTCTGTTCAGGACGATTTTATGCGGGTCGCCTGCGGTGTCGGAACGCTCGCCGTTACGCACGTGCAGCGACCGGGACGCCGGCCGGTGCCGGTGCGGGATTTCTCGCACGGCCTGACCCTCGTGGGGCGCCGCCTTGGCTAGATCGCCGTGGGCCCCCGGCGCCTCGGGGTTGGCCGGCGCCGCGCAGGCACTCGACGCGGTGATCTCGGGCGGCCGTTCGGCCGATGTGGCCCTGGGCGCGTTCGATGCATCTGCCGACCGGGCCGCGGTCCGCGCCATTACTCTCGGCACGATCCGCTGGTACCTGCGGCTCGCGCCCGCCGTCGAATCGCTGCTCGCAAGAGCCTCGGAGGTGTCCCCGCCGGTAGGTGCGTTGCTGGCCGTCGCCGCTCACCAGGTCGAGTATTCCCGCAACGCGCCCGAGGCGACTGTGCACGCGGCGGTCGATGCCGCGCGGATTCTAAAGTCCGAGCGGGCCACTGGCTTCGTGAACGCGGTACTGCGCCGTTTCGTGCGCGAGCGCGCGCAGCTCTTCGCGCGCATTGACCAGGGCGAACCGGCCCGCACCGCGCACCCCAGGTGGCTCGTGGAGAGACTGCACTCAGCATGGCCGAACGAGTGCGCAGCCATGCTCGCGGCGAACAATGCTCACCCGCCCATGACGCTGCGGCTTGATCTGTCCAGGACCTCCGCTTCGCAGTACCTCGATCAGTTGTCAGCGGCCGGGATTGAAGCGTCAGCGGCACAATGGTTAGATTCTGTGATCACTTTGAATCAGCCACTATCCGTATCGGCCCTTCCTGGATTCTCGCAAGGGCTGGTGTCCGTGCAGGACGCGGGTGCCCAGCTGGCCCCGCGACTGCTGGATATGCGCCCGGAAATGCGCGTGCTGGATGCCTGTGCCGCGCCGGGCGGAAAGACCGGACACTTGCTCGAGCGCGCGCCTCCTGGCGTGACGGTCACGGCGGTCGACATCGATGCCGCGCGCGTTGCGCGGATCGATGAGAACCTCAAACGGCTCGGGCGGACAGCCACGCTGGTGGTTGCCGATGTGAGCAAGCCGGAGAGTTTCTGGGACGGTCGTCCCTTTGACCGCATTCTCGTGGACGCCGCCTGTTCTTCCACGGGGGTGATCCGCCGGCACCCCGACATCAAGCTCCTGCGTCGCCCCGGGGATGTTACCCAGCTCGCTGCCGGACAGCTTGCGATCCTCAAGGCGGCAGCCGGCATGCTCGCCCCGGGGGGACGGCTGGTCTATTGCACCTGCTCGGTGCTGCCGGAAGAGAACGAAGCCGTGGTCGAGCGGCTGCTGGCCGCGGTTCCTGTCATGCGCCTCGCCCGAATGCCGCCGGCCGCTGACCTCGCCCCCGGGGGGAAGGACCGAACGCCGGGCGTGCAGCTTCTGCCGGGGGCAGACGCGGGAACGGATGGCTTCTATTATGCTTGTCTCGAAAAGACAACGACCGGAGCCTGAGGCGCAAGCCACCGCCGGTCGCGTATCCCGTTGACGCCCGGTTGTTGTATCCATGCTACGCCTGCATCGCGCCATCCTCCTGAGCCTCGCGCTGGCCGCGTCGGGTCTCGCCCTCGGCGATGCGCTCGACGGCGTACTCGAGGTGCGATCCGCATACGTCAACATCGACAAGGGGGTGTTCCTGCTGCACGCGCGGGTGGAATACCCGGACAACCCGGCAATCCGCGATGCACTGCATGACGGCATCACACTCACCTTCGATCTGGACGCGCGCGTGGATCGCGAGCGCCACTTCTGGTTCAACGCCAACGTCGTGGACCTGACGCTGCGCCGGGAACTGACGTATCACGCGGTGAGCGACCGCTACGTAGTGCGCGACACCCGCAGCGGCGATCAGGTGACCTTTCCAACACTCGAGGAGGCGATTGAATACCTCGGCAAGGTGGACGCCTGGCCGATACTCGTTGAACCGCAGCTCGACGGTGGCAGCTACACCATCAACGTGCGCGCCGGGGTGCGCCGTGGCCACCTGCCGGCATCACTGCGCGCCATCCTCTTCTGGACCGATGACTGGGCTCGTGTGAGTGAGTGGTACACATGGTCGCTGCCCGTATAAGCGGGCGACCGCCGCGGGGCCTGCGCTGGATTGCCGTCGGGCAGGTGCTGCTGTGGTGCGCCATCGGGTTCGGCGCGTTCGGCCTCCTCGCCAAGAGCGTGCAGAACTCCGCCGCGTTCGGGCGGCTGCAGTTGTGGATCCTCGGGATCGACGTGTGCGGCGTGCTGGCCCTGACTGTGCTGCTGACGCGCAAGATCTGGCGACTGGTGCGCGACTACCGCGCGCACGTGCCGGGCTCGCGCCTCACCGCGCGCACCGTCGGCATTTTCGGCGGACTGGTGATCGCGCCGCTGCTGATCGTGTACCTGTCGTCGCTGCAGTTCATCAACCAGGGCATCGACAGCTGGTTCAAGGTGGAGGTGAAGCAGGGTCTGAGCGACGCCCTGGGGTTGTCGCGCGCGGCGCTCGACCTGCGCATGCGCGAGTATTCGCACCGCACCGTGGCGCTGGCCGCGACGCTCGCCGCCGCAACACCCGGCGAGGTGCAGGCGAAGCTCGATGCGGAGCGGCGCGTCAGTGAGGCGCTGGAAATTGCGCTCTTCGGTACGCATGAACGCATTCTGGCGGCGAGCCTGGAGAATCCGCTCGACAGCCTGCCGACGCAGCCGCCCGCCGATCTCGTGCGGCAGGTGGAGCAGCACCTGCCGTACGTGAGCCTCGAGCCGCAGTCTGACGGGCGCTACCTCATCCGCACCGCCGCGGCGCTCGGGGACCCGGGCAGCCGTGAGCCGCGTTTTGTGGTGGCGATCTACCCGGTGCCGGCGCAACTCGCGGCGCTCTCCGAAGCGGTGCAGAGCTCCTACAACGAGTACGGGGATCTGGCCGCGATCCGCGAGCCGCTGAAGGACAGCTTCCGTCTCACACTCACGCTGGTGCTGCTGTTGTCGATGCTGGCCGCCATCTACGGCGCCATCTACTCGGCGCAACGCCTGGTGCGCCCGGTGCAGGATCTCATCGCCGGCACCCGCGCCGTCGGCAAGGGCGATTTCGCCACGCGCCTGCCACTGCCGTCGCGCGACGAGATGGGTTTTCTCGTGCACTCCTTCAACGACATGACCAAGCGGCTGCGGCGCGCGCGTGCCGAAGCGACCCACAGTCAACAGGCCGTGGAGCGCGAGCGCGAGCGCCTCGCCATCATCCTCGCGCGCCTGTCCACCGGGGTCCTGGCCATCGATCACAACATGACGGTGCGCATGGCGAACGAGGCGGCGGGGGCGATTCTCGGTGGCGATCTGTCGGCGGCCACCGGGCACGCGCTGCCGGAACTGGCCGCCGGCAACGAGCGGCTGGGGCAGTTCGTCGCGGCCCTCGCGGTGCGCTTCGCCGGCGGCCGCGAGGAGTGGCGCGAGCAGATCGATCTGGATTCAGGCAACGGGCGGCGCACGCTCATGTGCGCGTGCACGGCGCTGCCGGGCGAGGATTCCGACATGGGGTTCGTCATCGTGTTCGATGACATCACGGCGCTCCTGCAGGCGCAGCGCGATGCCGCCTGGGGCGAGGTGGCGCGACGCCTGGCGCACGAAATCAAGAATCCCCTCACTCCCATCCAGCTGTCCGCGGAACGCATGCGGCGGCGCCTCATGGCCGGCATGAGCGCGGGTGATGCGGAGATTCTCGAGCGCGGCACGCGCACCATCGTGCAGCAGGTGCAGAGCATGCAGCAGATGGTGAACGCCTTCAGCGAGTACGCGCGTGCCCCGGAGATGCACATCACCCGTTTCAGCCTGAACCAGCTCGTTACCGAGGTCGCGGATCTGTATCGCTCGCAGGATCCGCGCGCCCGCATCCGGCTCGATCTGGATGTCGCCCTGGAAGGCATCGAGGCCGACCGCGGCCGGGTGCGGCAGATTCTCAACAACCTGCTCACCAACGCCCTGGAAGCGCTTGACGGAGTCGCCGAGCCGCTGGTGGAGATCGCGACTCGCTTTGAAGTCACGCCCGAGGCGGCGTATGCGGAGGTCGCCGTGTGTGACAATGGACCGGGGTTCCAGCGCGAACTCCTCGGGCGGGTGTTCGACCCGTACGTGACCAGCAAGCCCAAGGGCACGGGCCTCGGGCTCGCAATCGTCAAAAAGATCGTCGAAGAGCACGGCGGGCGAATTGACGCCGACAACCGCCCGCAGGGCGGCGCGCGCGTGCGTGTCGTGCTGCCGGTGATAGACAGCACCCGCTCCGCCGCCGTCGGCGCACGCGAGCGGCGGGACCAGTTGCGGAGGGAAAGAGCATGAGCAGTTCACACATACTCGTAGTTGATGACGAAGCCGACATCCGCGGCCTGTTGAAGGAGATCCTCTCCGAGGAGGGCTACGAAGTGGACGTTGCCGCCAACGCCGCGCAGGCCCGTGCCTCGCGTGCCCGGCAGATCCCCGACCTCGTGCTGCTCGATATCTGGATGCCGGATGTCGATGGCATCACGCTGCTGCGCGAGTGGTCGGTAGGCGCCACCGACGGCTGCCCGGTGGTGATGATGTCCGGACACAGCACGGTGGAGACCGCGGTGGAGGCCACGCGTCTCGGGGCCTTCGACTTCGTGGAGAAGCCGCTGTCGCTGGCGAAGCTGCTGCGCACCGTGGAGCGCGCGCTCGATGCCGGCCGGCGCCACCGCCAGGCGGGCAAGCTGCTGGGCTCGCCGCTCTCCGTGCCGGTCGGCAAGAGCCGCCTCATGCAGCAGCTGCGCGCGGACCTGCAGCAGATTGCCGGCAATCCGTCGTCGGTGCTGCTCGTCGGTGAATCCGGCTCCGGCCGCGAGGCCTTCGCACGCTACCTGCACGAACACGGGCCGCGCGCCAGCGCACCGTTCGTCGCGCTGGTCGCGAGCACCCTGCGCGAGTCCGATGCAGAGGCGCGGCTCTTCGGGCGCGAGGAACCCGGAGGCGTGAAGATCACCGGGTTGCTGGAGGAGGCGGGCAACGGCTCGCTCTTCATTCAGGAACTCGAGGATCTGCCGCCGGGCGTGCAGCGCCTGCTCGCGGGCGTGTTTGAGTCAGGGCAGTTCACGCGCCTCGGCGGTACCGAAACGCTCACCTTCCGCGCGCGCCTGCTGGCGGCGGGCCAGCCCGGCATCGAGCAGCGCGCGGGCGGGGAGACGCTGCGCCGCGATCTGCTCGCGCACCTGAACGTGCTCATCATGCGGGTGCCGCCGCTGCGNNACATTCCGGCGCTTCAGCGTCGCGGCGCAGAACCGGTTGCGCAATTATCCGTGGCCCGACAACGTGCGCGAACTGCGCCACCTCGTGCATCGCCTCCTGATCCACGGCGGCACCGAGGAGATTCGTCTCGAAGAAATCGAACGCGAACTCGCGGTGCAGACCCCGCCGGATGAGCCGCTCGTCAAGCAGGACCTGCTGGCGCTGCCGCTGCGCGAAGCGCGCGAGCAATTCGAGCGCGCCTACCTGCAACAGCAGCTGTTGTTGTGCAATGGCAAGGTCGGGCAGCTCGCCAAGCGCGTCGGCATGGAGCGCACGCACCTGTATCGCAAGCTGCGCTCGCTCGGCGTCGACTTTCGCAACGTCAGCGAGGATTAGTCCCCGATCCGAATCACCAGTGCGTCGACTTCGGCGGCCTGCAGCTGTTTGCGCACCCGGTTGAGCTCGTTCATGTCGTTGATCGGACCCACGCGCACGCGATGCCAGACGTCATTGTCGACGGCGACGCGCTGCACCTTCGCATCAACCCCCTGCTTCGCGAGCTGCGCCTGCACGCGCTCGGCGTCCGAGAGATTGCGGTACGACCCGGCCTGCAGCACGTAGACGCCGGGGCGCTCGATCCTGGCGGTCGCTGGCAGGTCACGCTTCACGTCCTTGTCTTTTTCCGGCACGACCACTTCGAAGTTCGGCAGCATCTCGTAGAAGTCGTACTTCTGCGCGGGCTTGGCGGCCGCGACGCCAGTGGCATCCGCATCCGCGGGCGCCGTACGTTGCGGCTCGGGGCGCGGGGCGTCCGCGGCTTCCGCGCCGCGGTGGGTGCGGCCGCCGATGTAGACGAACGCCATGCTCGCCGCCACCACGCCCGCGAGCGCGCCATAACCGAATTCGCGCCACTTGCCCACGTCGAGCGAGCGGCGCGGTGCGGATTTGTAGTCGCGCGCGCTGAGTCTGGCCATGCTGCCTACATGCTCTCGGGTGCGGACACGCCGAGGAGCGTAAGCCCGTTGCGCACCACCTGCTGCACGCCGAGCACCAGCGCCAGACGCGCGTTGCGCAGCGGCGGATCATCGACGATGAAACTCGCGGCGTTGTAGTAGGTGTGGAATGCGTTGGCAAGCTCGCGCAGGTAGTGCACCAGTGTGTGTGGCGCGCGGTTCACGGCCGCCTGCTCCACCATTTCCGGGTGGCGGGTGAGGGTGCGCAGCACGGCCTGTTCGGCCTCGCTCGTCAGGAGCCCGGCGCCGGCGAGGCCCTGGGCGAGATCGAAGGCGAGGCCCCGGGAGGCGAGCTGTTTCATGACGCTCGCCACCCGCGCGTGCGCGTACTGGATGTAGTACACCGGGTTGTCGTTGGTGCGCGCCTTGGCGAGCTCCAGGTCGAAGTCGAGCGGCTGCTCGTGACTGCGCATGAGGTAGAAAAACCGGCAGGCATCATTGCCGACTTCCGTGCGCAGTTCCCGCAGCGTCACGAACTGCGCCTCGCGCTTGCCCATTGGAATTTTTTCCGTACCCCGGAACAGGCTCACGAACTGGATCAGCGTCGCCTCGAGGCAATCGCCCGGCTGGCCCATGGCGATGAGGCCGGCGCGCACGCGCGCGACATAGCCGTGGTGGTCGGCACCGAGCACGTCGATGAGGCGCACAAAGCCGCGCTCGCGCTTTTCCAGGTGATACGCGATATCGGACGCGAAGTAGGTCTTCTGACCGTTCTCGCGTACCACCACGCGATCCTTTTCGTCGCCGAACTCGCTGGCCCGGAACCAGGTCGCCCCGTCCTTCACGACCAGCCGTCCCTGCTGCTCGAGCACCGTAAGCGCGTGATCAATGGCGCCGCTCGCGGCCAGCGCCGCTTCCGAGCACCAGCGATCGAACACCACGCCGAACTCACCCAGGTCGTTGCGGATGTCGGCAAGCATCTCGTTAAGGGAAAGCCCGAGCACTTGCTGGAAGCCGTCGGCGCCGATGAGCGCGCGCGCGCGGCCGATGAGCGCATCGATGTAGGCCTCCTTGTCGCCGGCGGGCGCATCCGCCGGCAGGTTCGCCAGCACCGCCGCCGCCGGGCGCCGCAGCTTCTCGCCCACCGCACGGCGCAGCTGCGCGGCCAGCGGACGCACGTAGTCGCCGCGGTAGCCGTTCTCAGGAAACGGCAGCGCTTCGCCGCACGCTTCGAGGTAGCGCACCCAGGTGCTGACGGCGAGGATGTCCATCTGCCGCCCGGCGTCGTTGACGTAGTACTCGCGCGCGACGCTGTAGCCCACCGCGCTGAGGATGTTGGCGAGCGTCGCGCCGTAGGCGGCCTGACGTCCGTGCCCGACGTGCAGCGGTCCGGTTGGATTTGCGGATACGAATTCCACCAGCACCCGCTCACCGCCACCGACGGTGCTCTCACCGTAGGCCGCACCCTGAGCGTGGATGCTCGCGAGCTCGCGGGCGTAGGCGGCCGGGGTGAGATGGAAGTTGATGAAACCGGCGCCGGCAACTTCCGCGCGCGCCACCAGCGGATTCGCCGGCAGCGCCGCCACGATGGCCGCCGCGAGCTCACGGGGATTCCTGCGTGCCGGCTTCGCCAGTCGCAGCGCCACGTTGGTCGCGAAGTCGCCGTGCTGCGCCTCGCGCGTGCGCTCCACCGCCACCGCAGACGCGGCGGGCATTTCGGGCAGGACACTGCCGGTGAGCCGGGAGAGGGAGGCGAGCAGCAGCTGCTCGAGTTCTTCTTTCAAGGGCGTGGAAATCCGCGAAGGTGCTTAGCGGCGTGAGTTTACCCGAATCAAAACAGCTCGAGCGGATCCACGTCCAGCGACCAGCGCACCGCGCGTGCGCTTTTGAGCGCCTCCACCTGCGGCAGCCACGCATCCAGGAAGGCATGCAGCCGCGCGCGCTCCGCGCTCTCGATGAGCAGTTGCGCGTGATAGCGCCCGGCACGCCTGGCCATCGCCGCTGGCACCGGACCTAACAGGCGCACGCCACGGGGCGGGCGCGGCACAAGCCCGCGCGCCTCGCTGAGGAATGCGAGCGCCGCTTCCCGGGTTTTCGCCGAATCGCGCAGCGCCGCCAGACGGCTGAACGGTGGCCAGCCGGCAAGCGAGCGCTCTTCGAGCGCCACGTGTGCGAAGCCGTCGTAGCCGGCCGCCAGCAGGTTCTGCAGCAGGGGGTGATCCGGAAATTCCGTCTGGATCAATACCTCGCCGGCCCGCGCGCCGCGTCCCGCGCGCCCGGCCACCTGCACGATGGTCTGCGCGAGACGCTCGGGTGCACGGAAGTCGGTGCTGAACAGGCCCTGATCGGCGTTGAGCACCACGACCAGGGTCATATTCGGGAAATCGTGTCCCTTGGTCACCATCTGCGTGCCGACGAGAATGCGCGCCTCGCCCGAGGACATGCGCCGCACGACGGCCTCCAGGTCGCCGCGCTTGCGCACCACGTCGCGGTCCAGCCGCGCGATCGCCACGCCGGCAAATCGCTCACCCAGGACCTCTTCCACGCGCTCGGTCCCCTGGCCGACGGGCTTGACCGCGAAGCCGCACACCGGGCAGCGCGGCGGCAACGGCGCATCCGCGCCGCAGTGATGACAGCGCAACCGTCCGGCGCCGAGGTGCACGGTCAGCCGTGCGTCGCACTCGCGGCAGGGCGCCATCCATCCGCATGCGGTGCACAGCAGCGTCGGCGCGTAACCGCGGCGATTGAGAAACACCAGCACCTGGCCGTCCTCGGCGAGGTGGCGCTCGATAGCGAGTGCTGCCTGCGTCGAGATGCCGGCCTGCATCGCGCTCTTGCGCAGGTCGAGAAGCATCAGGCGCGGCGGTTGCGCCTGGGCCGCGCGGCGCTGCAGGCGCAGGCGCGTGTAACGGCCGGCGGCGACGTTGTGCAAGGTCTCCAGCGACGGTGTCGCCGAGCCGAGTATCACCGGGACGCCTGCCTGCTGGGCCCGCACCACGGCCAGATCGCGCGCCGAGTAGCGAAAGCCGCCCTCATGCTGCTTGAACGACGCGTCGTGTTCTTCGTCGACGACGATGAGCCCGAGATCCGCAACCGGTGCGAACACCGCCGAGCGGGTGCCGAGCACGATGCGTGCGTGGCCGCTGAAGGCTTCGCGCCAGGCGCCGAGCCGCTCACTGTCGGTCAACGCCGAGTGCAGTACCGCCATGGGCACGCCGAAGCGCACGCGAAAGCGGCCGACGAGCTGGGGCGTAAGAGCGATCTCAGGCACCAGCACCAGCGCTGTGCGCCCCGCATCCAGCACGCGCTCCACCAGGCGCAGGTACACCTCGGTCTTGCCGCTGCCGGTGATGCCATGCAGAAGAAAGGCGCCAAAAC
>PMHN01000152.1:0-3744 GCA_003156695.1 Gammaproteobacteria bacterium | reverse complement strand
TCCAGCGTGGCGGCCGTGGCGGTGGCTCCCGCACAGAGAAACTCGAGCAAGGCCCGTTGCCTGGGCGCGCGGCGCGGCTCGCCGTTCGCGCATGCCTCAACTCCCGCAGGGGTGGCGAACCAGCGCTCTTCACTCGCCCCGGTGCTGGCCCCCAGGCGCAGTGCCTTCGGGAGCGCGCTCGAGAGCACCTCGCCGATCGGGTGGTGGTAGTACTGCGCCGCCCAGGCGAGCAATTCGAGCACGCCGGCGTTGATCACCGGAAGCGCGTCCAGAACCTCGAGAATGGGCTTGAGCCGCTCGGCCGGCAGCTCCGAGGAGTTGGCCGTTTCGACGATCAGACCGATGAGGCGCTGACGGCCAAATGGCACCCGGACCCGGGCTCCCACGACGGGCGAAAATGCCGTTTGACCTTCGGCCGGGGGCAGATAATCGAAGAGGCGCCGCAGGGGGGTGTCGAGCGCCACCCGGAACACTTTGGGCACCGGTCCTACCCCTAAATTAAATCAGTGACTTGCGCCGCATTTTGGGGCGTCAACCAGGTCCCGCACGCGCGCGTTATACAGGCCATGTCCGAGTTTGCTACGCTCGCGTCGCCTTATAGCATGCCGGCCGCATTACACGGCGACGTGGACCTGACGGATTCCTCTCAACAGACCAGATCCCGTGCGCTGAACCAGTTTCTGGCCGGCGTCGAGCTCAAGGCATTCAAGATCGCCCAGGCGGGATTGCGGCACGAGGACGACGCGCATGATGCCGTGCAGGACGCAATGCTGCAGCTGGCGCGCGCCTACGCCGACCGCCCTGCCGAGGAGTGGAAGCCGCTCTTCTACCGCATACTCGAGAATCGCATCCGCGACATGCAGCGGCGCCGTACGGTGCGCGGACGCGTCATCGCCTGGTTGCCATTTCGCGGCGATGAGGACGAGGATGAGCCGGACCTGATCGCGCAGGCGCCGAGCCCGGATCTCGAGCCCCCGCAGCGGCTCGAACTGGACCAGGCCATGAGTGTCCTGGAGAAGGCCGTCGGGGAACTGCCGCGACGGCAGCAGCAGGCGTTTCTGTTGCGGGCGCTCGAGGGACTCGATGTCGCCGAGACCGCGACCGCCATGGGCTGCTCCGAGGGCAGCGTCAAGACACATTATTTTCGCGCCGTGCAGACACTGCGCGCGCAACTTGGGGATCTGTACGTATGAACCCGCTGGATGAACCACTGACCGCATTCGAACGCAACGCGCGCACGGTGCTCGAGGAGAGCGTGCGGCGCATCGATGGCCGCACCCGCTCGCGCCTGAACCAGGCACGTCAGGCTGCCGTGGCGGCGGCCGCTAAGAAACGCGCACCCTGGTGGCGCGGCTTCACCCTGATGCCGGCGGCGGGCGCCGCCGCCGCCGCGGTGCTCGTGATGGTGGTGATGTGGCAGCGCCAGCCGGTCGGGGAGCTGCCGTTGCTCGAGGCGTCGCAAGTATCCGCGGAGCATCCGGCAGTGGAGGACATTGATCTCCTGGCGGACGGCGATGCGATGGAAATGATGGAGGGATGGGACGGCTCGTTTTACGAATGGGCGGCTGCGCAGAACGATGCGAGTGGCGAGAGCAATAGCTGATGTGGACAAGGCGGGCGGGCTGTGTGGTGCTCACCATGTTGGCGCTGACTCCGCTCGTGGGCTGGAGCGACGACGGCCACAAGAGCGCGCCTGCCGATCCCGATCCGGGTTTTCTGGAGTTCCTGGGCAGTGTCGATCGCATGGCGGAGGTGAATCCGGACTATCTCGCACAGGCAGGCCACCCGCCCGCGGCGAACGCGCCCGCGAAGGCCGCGGTTACCCCGCCGCCGCCACCGCCGCCACCAGCCAGTGCACCCGGAGTAAAAAATAATGACCAATAGGCTCTATTCGCTGCTCCTCGCACTGCTCATGGCTGCGACCGTGCCGGTGTTTGCGCAGGAGACTGCGGCGCCGCCTGCGAGTCCTCCCGCGCCCGTGGCGTGGTCGAGTCTCGCCCCGCAGCAGCAGCAGTTGCTCTCCAGGTTCAGTGGCCAGTGGGCGAGCCTGCCGCCGGCGCGGCAGCAGGCGCTCGCGCACGGCAGCGAGCGCTGGCTGGGGATGTCTGCGGCCGAGCGTGACCAGGCGCGCGAGCGTTTTTCACGCTGGAACGCGCTGCCACCCGAGGAGCGACGTGCAATCCGCGGCCGCTGGCAGCGCTTCCAGGCGCTGCCGCCGAGCGAACAGGCGCAGGTGCGCCAGAACTTCCGCCGTTTTCAGCAACTACCCGCCGAGCGACGCCAGATGCTGCGTGAGCAATGGCGCCGGGCCACGCCGGCCGAACGCCAGGAGATGGGACAGCGGGCGCGTGAAAAGCGCCAAAAGAGGAATGAGGGCGTGCGGCGGATGAATCCCGCGCCGTTCACCCGCCAGCTGCACTAATCCATCGGCGGACAGTAGTTCCGTTTGCGCTTACTTCGGCGCTGCGGCACTGGCGCGTAACCGCGAGGGAACGCTCAGGTTGCAGACATCGATACGCCCGGCGGGCACCTTGAACCATTCCTCACGGCGGTTGCGCCGTGCTTCCAGGTACGCGGCGAACGTTGGCGTGTCGGTGCGCAGTACCTCGAGCTGCGTGCGCTCGCTTTCCGGAACATCCGCAGCGACGCGCACGGACTTGATCACCGTGCGCTCCGCCGGGTGCTCGTAAAAGCCCATTGCGCCGCTGCCGCGCGGCATCACCGCCAGCAGATCCATGCCCTGCACGACGCGCCCCAGGAGCGTGATATTGCGGTCGAGATGCCGGGGGGCCTGGCCGATGACGACATACAGTTCCGTGCCGCCACCGCTGTCGACGTCGTTGTCGCGCCCGGCGCCGACCATGCCGTAGCAGTGAGTGAGCCAGGCACGCCCGACCGACGGATCCGCGGCTGCCGGGAAATCCTCCACGAAGCCGGTTACCGGCGCATAGGTGTCCGGATCCGGGAGCCTGGTCAGCGTGAGATCCCGCAGCGGGCGCTCAAACTCGGCGGGCAGGGTGCGTTGCGCCTTGTGGATCGCCTTCTTTGCGTCCGGATCGCCCCACTGCACGACATAGTTATCCTGCGCGCGCATGATCCACAGGCCGTCGAAATAACCCTCGCGCGCCAGCGCTTCGAGGTTGGCGGCGTGGTGCGGCGCGAACTGCGGCGCGAGCTCGATGATCACGCGGCCCGTCGGCAGCTCCATGTAGAGGGTGTTGTGTGGATCGAGCGGCCGCCAGTCCGAGGGTGCAGAGGCGGCGAGAATCTGCGCACCGGTCAGCGGCTTTTTCGCCGTCTCCACGACCGCTGCGGCGCCGGGTGCCCCAACAGCATAAAGCTGTGCCGCCGCCGCGAAGATCACGGCTGCCGTCAGGGTCGCAGTTCGAGGGCTGCCAGTTCGTGGGTGATTGCTCATGGGTATCTTTCTCGTTGCGATCAGGCGATCCGTGTGAACCCGTCGGCGCTCCAGTCCTCGCTTCCCACGCCGTGGTGCACGAAGAACAGGCCGTCCGGATCGTATTTCGACTTTACGGCGCGCAGGCGCGGATAGTGCGATCCCCAGAAGGCACCCTGCCAGCTGGCGTTGAAGTAGTTGCTCTCCGAGACATAGGAGCCCGCACCCGGGGCGACCTGGCGCAACTCGGCGGTCGCCTGGTCGATCGCGCGCGCATCGGCGTGCGGTCCGACTAGGTCGTACACTGCATCCTTCAATTCAAGCGCTTCGAATACCCCATTGCGGCC
>PMHN01000373.1 GCA_003156695.1 Gammaproteobacteria bacterium | reverse complement strand
TAACAGGGGTTCGAATCCCCTTGGGGACGCCAATATGATCAGTAGGTTACGCGCGCCCGAGCCCCGAATCGTCGGCACACGTTGTCTTCTTCCAAAAAAGCTATCCAGAGCGTCCCATGCCTAAACATCCCAAACTTTGGAAGCAGAAACCGGAAGCAAAGGATTTTTCAGCAGGACAGCATTACCTGTCGCTGATCCATCCCACGCGGCAAGTGAAAAGGCTGGTACACGCACTGCGCTCGGCCAAGACCGTCGAATACATCGCCAAGGACCTGTTACGTGCGAGTGCTCTGCCACTCCTGCCTCGTGAGGAGTCGCATGTCGAGGATGATCTGAAAAGAATTGCCAAAGGCAAGCCTCTGTCGCCCGTGCTTCTCATACAGGGTGACATGTCGAGGGCCGTGCCCTTGATCATCGCCGACGGTTACCACCGCGTCTGCGCTGTCTGTTATTATGACGAGGACGCGCCGATAGCGTGCCGGCTGATCCGGATTAGCAATGGATCAGTGACTCGGAAGTAGCCGATCTACTAAGGCTGAGACTCGCGGACCGTTGTGTACGGTAACGCACTGACGTGAGCTCCATCATGCGCCGATAATCGACTGGTTGGAGACACCAAGTGCGCCCAAGGGTTAGGACGCGCAATTGAATCTGACTTCATATAGAGAGAAACATGCTCTACACAATTGCAGTCGTCTTGATCATCCTCTGGCTTCTGGGTTTAGTGACCTCGTATACCCTGGGCGGGTTTATTCATGTGCTCCTGGTGATCGCGGTCGTGGTGATTCTGATTCAGGTCGTTCAGGGTCGTCGCCTGTAGCCGGTTCCAGTGGTTCATTGCTGCGCTGCAGCAATTGACCCGGATGCGTGGTCTGTGTAGGTTAGTAGCGCGGATATGTCATGTCGCGCCCCCAAGGATGGGGAGGCTTGATATTCTGTGACCAGGGTCACGTCGGCGGATCTGACAGTCAGAGACGCAGGCGGGACTGGGTTGAGTGACGCTTGCACTGCAAGTAATTGGTAGAACAATAATTTTTAGCGGCGGCACGGCAATTGCTAGATCTTGCCTGCCGGACTGGCCGCGGTGGCTATGGAACGGTCATAGGAGAATTTGACATGAAAAAGGTAACTTTTATCGCTGGCCTGGCCAGCTTGGGAGCAGTCGCCGCGGTGCTCTGGACGGTTCCGGCCGCTGCTGCCAGCACGGATTGCAGCGCGGGTTGCACGTTGCATGATGCTCAAGATCGTTTTCCGGGTCGCGATGAGCGCACCAGCGGCGACGACGACACTGGGCCGAGCACCAGCACGTCAGTGCCGGAGCCGGGTACGCTCGCACTTCTGGGCCTTGGACTGAGCGGACTGGGGATCACCGGTCTGAGCCGCAAGCGCACCAAGAAGTAAGTTTTCGATTCGGGATGTTGAGNNTACGGCTCCTTCGGGAGCCGTTCGCCTTTTTGGGGAATGCTAACTGCGCTCGGGCGGGTAAAGGCCGCGCACGCGCCCGAAGAGACGCGTGAGTCCGAAGAGCGTGTCAATTGCGGGCGTGGCAACTGCGACCCGCGCGCCAATTTCGCGTACCGCGCCTACCAGGGCATCAAGCTCGAGCGCCCGGCCGGCTTCCACGTCCTGCAGCATCGAGGTCTTGAAGGCGCCGAGTTTGCGGGTCACGGCGAAGCGATCCTCCGCCGACTGCCGCACATCGCAGCCGATGTGCGCACCGATCACGGCGGCCTCGCGCATGGCCGCGGCGCAGAAGGTGCGTATGAGTTCGTCGTCCAGCATCCGGTCCGTGGTCCCGCCCGTCAGCGCGGACAGCGGATTCATAGTCATGTTGCCCCACAGCTTGTACCAGGCCTCGTAACGGATCCGGCTCGAGCAGGTGACCTCGAACGCGGCACGCGTGAGCAGTTCGCCCAGGCGCGCGACGCGATCTGACTGCCCGCCCTCGGGTTCGCCGATGATCAAACCACGCCCCATGCGGTGGGCGGCAACTCCCGGCTCAGTCGTGGCGGCGCTCACATGCACCACGCAGCCGACCACGTGCCGCAACGCAATCGCGGCCGCGATACCGCCGCCAGGATCGACGCTCTCGAGCGGGCGATTCGCGAGTGCCTCGGTGCTCTGGCTGAACCACCACGGGACGCCATTCATGGCGGGCAGTACGACGGTATCGGCACCGAGCAGCGGCCGCAGCGCCGGGGCGAGTGCCGGCAGCGCCTGCGCCTTCAGTGCGATGATCACCAGATCCTGCGGACCCAATTCAGCAGGGTCGTCGACTGCCCGGGCCACGGGCGCGCGCAGCTGCTTGCCACTTTCATTGAGACGCCAGCCGTGGTCGCGGAGCGCTGTGAGTGTGGCCCCGCGCGCCAGCGCGGCGACTGCTACGCCCTCGCACAGTGCGAGACGCGTCCCGAGGAGACCGCCGATCGCGCCGGCGCCGACTATGCACACCCGCAGCATGTAACCGGCGACCTACTCGCGCACGTAACGCCCGGGCGCCTCGCCGAGTGACCTGGCTGCCGGCTTGCGGGCCGCCACCTGTTTCGCAGCCGAGTGTCTCGTAAGCCATTGCTGCCACGCGGGCCACCAGGAGCCCTCGAACAGCGGCACTTTTGCAAACCACGCATCCGCGGAGAGACTCTCGGTGGGGTTGGTCCAGGTGAGCATGCGGTGCCGCCGCTTCGGATGGACGGGTCCGGAGACGATGCCCGCGTTGTGACCGCCGCTGGTCAGCAGGAAGGTGTAGTCGGAGCTGCGTGTCAAGCCGCGGGCCTTGTAGACCGAGCGCCAGGGAGCCACGTGGTCGGTCTCGGTGCCGACGACGAACATCGGCACCTTCACGTCCTTCAGGTCCAGCCGCCGGCCGGCGACAGTGAATTCCCCGCTCGCGAGTTCATTCTTCAGATACAGCCGCGCGAGGTACTCGCTGTGCATGCGGCAGGGCATGCGCGTGCCGTCGGCGTTCCAGGCCATGAGATCGTTGAGCTTGGGGCGCTCGCCGCGCACGTATTGTTCCACCGCCGGTGCCCACAGGAGATCGCGCGAGCGCAGTAACGCGAAGGCGCCGCCCATGCGCTCGCTTTCGAGCACGCCGGTCTTTTGCATCATGGCTTCGAGCATGCCCAATTGGTTGGGAGTGATGAACACCGAGAGCTCGCCGGGCTCGCTGAAGTCGGTCTGGGCCGCAAGCAGGCTCACCGAGGCGAGCGGCTGGTCGCGCCCACGGGCGAGCTCGGCGGCCGCGATCGCCAGCAGCGTCCCGCCGATGCAATAGCCCACCGCGTGTACCTTGCGTTTCGGGACCCGGCGGCGCACTTCGGAGAGCGCATCCAGGAAGCCGAGCTTCACGTAGTCATCCATCCCCAGATCGCGATCCATCTTGTCGGGGTTTTTCCACGAGATCATGAAGACGGTGTGACCCTTCTCCACGAGATAACGCACGAGTGAATTGCGTGGCGAGAGATCCAGGATGTAGTACTTCATGATCCACGCCGGCGTGATCAGGATCGGCTCCGCATAGACGTTTTTCGTTTGCGGGCTGTACTGCAGCAACTCGATGAGGCGGTTGCGGAATACGACTTTTCCCGGCGTGACCGCCACCTGCTTGCCAACCTCGAATTCCTCGGTTCCGGCGGGGCGGCCACCGCTCACGGTGCGCTGCGCGTCCTCCAGCCAGTTCTTCAGGCCGCGGATCAGGTTCTGCCCCGACTCAGCGGCGGTGCGCTTCAGGAGCTCCGGGTTGGTATGCAGGAAATTCGCTGGTGAAGCCGCGTCGAGCAACAGCCGCCCGGCGAAGTTCACGCGCGCCTGGCCCGAATCGGCGGCGCCGGGGGGCGCCTGTAGGGCCTGTTGCCACCACGAAGCCCAGTTGGAGTAGGTGCGAGCGAAAGCATTGAAGGGCCAGCTGTTCCAGGCGTTGTCCCCGAAGCCGAGATTCTCGCGTTCCGGGGAGAGCGGTGAGCCGGAGGAGGCGCGTGCTGCGAACTGCCAGCTATCAAGTGCTTTCTCGTACGCGCTTTGCGCGAGGGCCGCCTGTTTTGGCGGCTGCGCGGCGACCCCGAGGTACCACTCCCACCAGGCCTTCAGGTAATCATCCGGGGCAAGTCCGCCCGTCAGAGCGGCGAGGTGAGCGCGCAGCTGGCGCTCAATGTCAGCCTTGGCTGACGACTGGGACGTTGCTGTCTTGGAAGCCGGCGCACGCTGTGGTGCGTCGGGTTTTTTTCTGGCGCGAACGGTCAAGGCGGGTCCCCCTTAAGAGTCCGCACCCCGGGGGCGTGGGCCCCCGGGGTGCAGTATCCCGCCAAGATATCAGGCCGCCTTCCTTGCGTGCACTGCCTTGGCAGCGATCTGGTTGCCGAGCTGGCCGATCTGCGTCTGGATCTCGGACGTAACCGTCGCGAATTCCTGGGCACGCGAACGCAGCTTGTCGACGAACTGGCTGTTCAGGTCGTTCTGCTTGCTGAAGAGCTCCGTCGGGCTCGTGGCGCTGAGGGTCGCGTTCACGCGCGCAAGGCTGCTCTCGAGCATGTCGCCGAAGAAGGCGAACTGCAGGCGCGCCAGGCGCTCTACGTTCTTAAAGCCTTCCTGCTGGGCCTTCAGAGCGGGCGCAAAAGCGTCACGGGCGGCGTTGAGCAGGGTGGTGGGGTCGAAAGTGCGGTCGATCATGGTGTGTTCTCCGAGTGCGATGTGGGTTGGTAGCACCTAGGGAGAGCATCTTACATGTTTTTGTATGCGCTGCAAGAGAAAATTATCCTGTGTACTGAAATCAGATAGAGTGTGCCTATCTATCTGATTTATATAAATTATATATTATCGTATGAGGATATTTAGCAGGTGGATATTAAATCTATTAATGCATTGCACATGTGATTTATTTAGACCGCCTGGCGGCGAACCGCAGCCGTGCGTGGCCTACATTCGCAGCCCGGCATCGACCTCTACGCAGCGCCCGGTGAAGAACTCGTTCTCGAAGATGAACCCGACTGCATGCGCGATTTCATCCGGCTCACCGAGGCGCCCGAGCGGGACGGGAGCGGTCATCCTGGCGAGCGCCTCGGGCTTCATCTCGGCGACCATGGGCGTGCGCACAAAGCCAGGGGCCACCGCGCCGACGCGGATGCCGTAGCGTGCGAGTTCCTTTGCCCAGACCACGGTCATCGCCGCAACGCCGGCCTTGGCGGCGCTGTAGTTGGTCTGGCCGGGATTGCCGGCGCGCGAGATGCTCGACACATTGACGATGACGCCGCCGGCGGTGAGCTTGATCATGCGCTGCGCGGCCTCGCGGGCGCACAGGAATACGCCGGTGAGATTGACGTCGATCACCGCCTGCCACTGGGCGAGGGTCATTTTGCCGACCACCTGGCCGTCCTTCACCTTAACCAGCATGGCATCGCGCACGATGCCGGCGTTGTTGACGAGAATGTCCAGGCCGCCGAATGCCTGCTGTGCCCTGGCCGGGAGCTTTTTTATCTGGGAGACATCGAGCAGGTCGCATTCGGCGACCGCCGCGGAGTTCGGCCGGGTGCCGTTCAGCTCGTTCGCGAGCCTTGTCGCATCCTCCGCGGAGCTGCGGTAATGCAGCACCACGTTCGCGCCGGCGCCATGCAGCACGCGTGCGATTTGCGCGCCCACGCGGCGTGCCGCGCCGGTGATGAGCGCGGTCTTGCCGGTGAGAGTGTTGCCGGCCGCGGTCGCCGGGGTTGGGGCCGGGGAAGGTTCTTGCGTCATGGTGGGCGATTATGACCGCATCGGGCGCGCGCTCAATGCTGCCGACACTCAGCGCCGAGGAGGCGGGCCACTCCGCGGCCGTGACCGAGCTCATTCGCGAGCACATCGTCAGCGCCGGTGGCTGGCTGTCTTTCGAGCGCTTCATGGAGCTGGCGCTGTATGCGCCGGGCCTGGGTTACTACAGCGCCGGGAGCTCAAAAATTGGGGCGGCCGGGGACTTCGTCACTGCACCGGAGGTGTCGGATCTTTTCAGCCGGTGTCTCGCGCGGCAGTGCGCCGAGGTGCTGCGCGCTTGCGGCCACGGTGAGATTCTCGAGTTGGGCGCCGGCACCGGGCGCATGGCCGCCACGCTCCTGACGGCCCTCGCGCAAAGCGACGCGTTGCCCGAGCGCTACGCGATCCTCGAAGTGAGTGCGGATCTTGCCGCGCGCCAGCGCGAGCGGCTCGCAGAGCTGCCGGCGGCGCTGCGTGCGCGCGTGGGGTGGCTCACGCGCCTGCCCGAGCGCCCGATCGAAGGCCTGATACTCGCCAACGAAGTGGCTGATGCGTTGCCCTGCCGGCGCTTCACCTTAGGTGCTGATGGCATCGAGGAATTGGGCGTCGCGGTGGGCGCAGGCGCGGCGGGCGAAGCGGCTGTCCTGCACCTGCGCAGCGCAGCCCCCGACGCGCTGCTGACACAGGCGTGCGCCGGGATCCTCGCCGGGCTGCTCGCGCCCCTGCCGCACGACTACAGCTCGGAAGTGTGTCTGCGCGTAGCGCCGTGGATTGCGTCCCTGGGCGAATGCCTCGGGCGTGGCGCGCTGCTGTTGTGCGATTACGGGTTGCCGCGCAGCCAGTACTACCACCCGCAGCGCATGGACGGGACGCTGCGCTGCCACTTCAAACACCGCGTGCACGATGACCCGTTTATCAACGTCGGCGTGCAGGACATTACCGCCTGGGTCGACTTCACTCGGGTCGCCGACGCGGCGCTGGCCGCCGACCTTGACGTTGCCGGGTTTGCGACCCAGGCGGCGTTTCTGCTCGCGACCGGCATCGAGGAGTTGGTGACGCGCGCGCCGGACGGCAGCGCCCGGGCGCGACTTGCGGGGGAGGCGCGGCGCCTCCTTATGCCCGGGGAAATGGGCGAGGCATTCAAGGTCATGGCGCTGACGCGTGCGTGGGATGCGCCGCTGCAGGGGTTTACCGTGCAGGACCTGCGCGACTCTCTGTAAGACCAGGGCGCCTGCAGGGCCCGGGGCGGTTAAGATGGCGCCCCTTTTCGCATCGACCAGGCGGGACAAGCGCGCATGACACTGTTGAAAATCATCATTCTGGCCGTGGTGCAGGGTCTGGCGGAGCTGCTGCCGGTGTCGAGCTCTGCGCACGTGGTCGTGGCCGAGAAGCTGTTGGGGCTGGATCCGTCCTCCCCGCCCATGACCCTGCTGTTGGTCATGCTGCACACGGGCACGATGGTTGCCGTCATCGTGTATTTCTGGCCGCAGTGGCGCCGCACCTACTTCAAGAGTGCGCCGGCCTTTCGGAACTTTGCCGTGCTGCTGGTCGTCGCGACAGCGCTCACGGCGGTGGTTGGCGAAGCCATCAAGATAGTCATCGAAAAGACGGCCTTCCGTAACCTGCCGCACGCGCAGATCGAAGATCTTTTCAGCCATCTCGAGCTGATCGCACCGGCCCTGGCCGCGGCGGGCATCCTGATCCTGATTGCGGGACTCTTCGAGAAGCGCAAGGTCGCTCGTGCCGCCTCGGCAGCAGATGACCTGAACATGAAACAGGCGGGAGTGATCGGCGCGGTCCAGGGACTGTGCCTGCCATTCCGCGGCTTCTCGCGTTCGGGGGCCACCATTTCCACCGGGATGCTGCTCGGCGTCGCCAAGTCGCGGGCGGAGGCTTTCAGTTTCGCGTTGGCTGTCGTGCTGACCCCGCCGGTTGTTGCCCGCGAGATTCTGCGGCTGGCGCAGTCGGCCCGTATCAACGGCACCGCGGAGCTGGCCTCGGTCGGTCTCTACAGTGTGCTTGGCGCGGTGCTCGCATTCCTCGCCGGCTTGCTGGCGCTGAGGTGGCTGAGCCGCTGGCTCGAGGGCGGCCGCTGGTATCTGTTCGGCATCTATTGCCTGGTCGCGGCGGCGGCGGTGACGGCCCTGCATCGCGCCGGATATTGAAGACAGCCTGTGAGCCTGTTTCTGATTCAAAATGTTTGAAGAATGGATTGTTTGGCGTATTAGAGAGACAATTGATGCTTATACGATGTAAATACGTCGGATAAACGACGATATACTGACGTATAATCGGCGCAACCTTAACGGGAGTCGCCGTGTCCGCATTACCCAGTTTCCCCGGGTTTGCCGATGAATTCCGTACCCCTGGGCAGGCAGTGATTGAGCCTGCGTTGTTTGCCGCGGCCATGAACCTCCAGGTGCAGGAGCTCGCGCAACTGGCCCACGTGCATCGCGCGACCGTGTCGGAGGCGCCGACGAACGCACGGCTGCAGGGATTCATGCGCGAGGCCCTCCAGGTGTTGTCCGCCGCATTCGATGTTACCCGGGACCGGGAGCGCGCGATCTACTGGTACCGCAATTCACCAATCCGGGAATTTCAGCATCGCACGGCGGAGCAGCTGGTCGCGGATCGCAAAACGGATGCGGTACTGAGTTACCTCGCTTCGATCGGCAGCGGTGCTACCGGCTCGCAATTCGTATCCGGGATTCAGGGGTATCACCCCGAGACACTTAATGAGCTTTGCCGCCGCTACAGTGTGCGGCGCCTTGCGGCATTTGGCTCCGCCACGCGGACGGATTTTGATCCAGCACGTAGCGACGTTGATCTGGTGGTGGAGTTCTCATCCGTGCCGAACGGTTCGTCCGCGCGGCAATATTTCGACTTCAAGAGTGCGCTGGAGCGGCTGTTCGGCCGCCCGGTGGATCTCGTGGAATTGGATGCGATGCCGGATTCCCGCCTGAGGCGAAGGATTGAGCGAAGCCAGGTGCCGCTGTATGCGGAAGCAGCCTGACGTCCTGCTCGAACTCGCGCTGCTGGCCGTTCGACGCGTGCCACGGTTTCTGCAGGGGCGGTCTCTGCCCGAGTACCTGACGGATGAACTGTGTCAGGCGGCCATTGAACGGCAGCTCGAGATCGCCGGAGATGCCTTAGGTCAGCTGCGTAAGCTCGAGCCAGCAATCTTCGCGCGCATTCCGGGCGGGGATCTCATCGTCGCGTTCAGAAACGTCCTGGCGCACGGGTACGCGACCCTCGATCACCGACGTGTGTACGACATCGCCTCCACACGGGTCGAAGAGCTGACATCCGTTCTGGAGCGGTTGCTGGCCGAATTTCCAGAAGAGGGCGCATCGTGAGGGCTAAAAGCCCTACTTCGACCCAGCCGACTAGCTGCCAACGGGGTTCTCTCGGAGGAAAACCGGAAGATCTGTAGTGGGCGGAAATAGGGCGTGATGGTAGAGCATGTCCGCCACATGACCTCTGTGATAAGTCGTGTGATTGACGACATGAAGCAAAATGTCGTTACGGCTCAGTGAGCCGCTGCCACCGCCTATGAACGTGAAATGGACGACCTGGGCAAGCGCCTCTGCGTCCAGTGAGCCGGCGTAGCTGACATACCAGCCATCAACTTCCAGCTGCTTGTCGTGCAGCTCACCAAATGGCGGATGGTCTGCGGGATTGCGCGTCGTATACCCATGGGGTTTACCGAGCAGATGGGCCCGCCACACCCGATCCATGGCGTATGAGTGGTGCAAGGTGCGAATGATGCTGCCAAAGACAATGGGGCGCGGAGCGGTCAGCTCAGCTTCAGGAAGTTCGGCAACCTTCGCCAGAAACAGTTTGTCAGCCCAGGCTTTGTACCGAGTCAGTGTCTGTACATGGTTCATGACAAGTCCACTAGGAAGGCCGCGCCGCATTTTCCTTCACGGCAGTGACCGCGGCGAGACGCCGCCGGCGCAGCTGCGCCCCGATCGCAGGTCCCGTGAGTCCCTGCCGATCCGCATCCGTCAGCGCTGCGGCCGCTGCGGCCGCCAGCGCCGTCTTGAGATAGTCAGCTTGCGGGTAGGGCTCGGCCTCACGTCCGGTGCGGCCGCGCGCATCCGCCTCGCACGCCCGCAGTAATTCCGCAAAACGCTCCGGCCGCCGGAACGCATCGCTCGCTTCGAGAAGCTTCAGCACCGTCTCGGGCTTCAGCTCCAGGGCGCGATGTACCAGGGTGTGCTGGCGCGCCGTAAGGACCGCGAGTTCGCGGTACGCGGTGGGGACCCTGAGACGATCGCACAAGGCATCGATCAAAGGCACACCGGCATCCTCATGACCGTGGTGGCTCGGCCAGCGATCGCGCGGCGTAAGTGCCTTGCCGAGGTCATGAACCACGGCCGCAAAACGCACGGGACCTGCGGCGCCGCTGTCGGCCGCGTAGCGCAGCGCCAGCATCACGTGCACGCCGGTATCGATCTCCGGGTGCCAGCGCGGTGGTTGCGGCACACCATAGAGCGCGTCGATCTCCGGGAAAATGACCGCCAGCGCGCCGCAGGCGCGCAGCGTTTGGAAGAACACCTCAGGCCTCGTCTCCCCGAGCGCGCGCTCGGTTTCCGTCCACACACGTTCGGCAACCAGCGCCCGGACTTCCCCCGAAGCCACCATGCTTTGCATGAGCGCGAGGGTCTCCGGGGCGACGCGAAATCCCAGTTCCGCATAGCGCGCCGCGAAGCGCGCCACGCGCAGGATGCGCACCGGATCTTCGATGAAGCTCTCCGACACGTGGCGCAACACGCGTGCGCCCAGATCCGCCTGTCCGCCGTAAGGATCGACGATCTCGCCGTTCTCACCCTCGGCCATCGCGTTGATGGTCAGATCGCGGCGCTGCAGGTCCTCCTCCAGCGTGACATCCGGTGAGAACTGCGTCGCGAAGCCGCGGTAGCCGGGAGCCACCTTGCGTTCCAGGCGCGCCAGCGCGTACTCCTCGCGCGTCTGCGGATGCAGGAAGACGGGAAACTCCCGTCCCACCGGCAGATACCCGCCCTGCACCAGTTCCTCCGGCGTCGCACCGACAACCACCCAGTCGCGCTCGTTCACCGCACGCCCGAGGAGGCGGTCCCGGACCGCGCCGCCGACCAAGTAGACTCGCATGATGCGCATGGTAACCGAGACCCCCGCGGGGAGCGCGGCGAGCCCGCCGCGGCAGATGCGCACCGTGCGCCGCGTGTTGCTGTACGCCGGCTGCCTGTTGTTGGCGGGCTGCGGCACCACCTACCTCCTGCAGGCCGGCAACGGTGAGTTGCAGGTGCTGCGCGCGCGCGTGCCCATCGACACCCTCATCGCCGACCCCCACACCGCCGCGCCGCTGCGGGCGCGCCTCACCGAGGTGCGCGCGGCGCGTGCCNNGCGTGCCCATCGACACACTCATTGCCGACCCGCATACCGTAGCGCCGCTGCGCGCGCGTCTCATGGAGGTGCGCGCGGCGCGCGCCTTCGCTTCCGCCGAGCTGCACCTGCCGGAAAACAAGAGCTACACGACCTACGCCGACATCGCGCGGCCGTACGTGGTCTGGAACGTGGTGGCGACGCCGGAGTTTTCGGTCAACCCGCGGGTGTGGTGCTTCCCGGTCGCCGGTTGCGTCGCTTACCGCGGCTACTTCAGCGAGCGGCGCGCGCGTGAGTTCGCAGCAGCCCTCGCGGTGCGCGGCTTCGATGTCGTGGTCGATGGCGTGCCCGCCTACTCGACCCTCGGCAAGTTCTCCGACCCGGTGTTGTCTTCCATGCTGCGCTACGACGACGACGAGCTTGCCGCCACCATCTTTCATGAGCTCGCGCACCAGCTGCTGTACGTGCGCAACGATTCGGAATTCAACGAGGCGTTCGCCACCACGGTGGAAGACGTGGGACTGGAGCGCTGGCTTGTGCACCAGGGCGAAACCGGCCGCATCCGGGAGTTCCGCGCGCGCCACGCGCAGGGTCGGGAGTTCCTTGACCTGCTCGCCGCCACCCGCGCGCAACTCGTACGGTTGTATGCCACGGGTGCGCCACGCGACGAGCTGCGCGCCGGCAAGGTGCGGATCCTCGCCGCGCTGACCGCTGACATCCGCGCGCTCGAGAAGCGCCAGGGAGTGCGCTACCCGCTGTACGATGAATGGATCGACGCCGGACTCAACAACGCGCGGCTCGCCTCGGTGGCGACCTACTTCGATTGCGTGCCGGGCTTCGAGCGCTTGCTGGCGGAAAACGACGGCGACCTGGTGCGCTGNNGCGCGCGACGCGCCATGCACAGCTGTGCGGGCGTGCGGCACCCGCGGGGAGCTGACGCCCGCAGGAACAGGCGATCGCAGAAGGGTCAGAATCGGGCTCCGCCTTTCCCCGTAGGCGACCGGCTAAGAAGCGCCTTAGGTACCCAGCACCTTTAAGCCGTGCGCGTGCGCCGCCAATCCGAGCGCTCCGTCGTGAGTTGCCATCACCGGGTCGGCACCCATCGCATCCTTCCAGAGCAGTGCTGACGCAAGATGAATCGCATCCAGGGTTCCCAACTCCGTCGGCATCGGCTGCGCGGCGCGGTCTAGCACGACCGCGTCGATTTCGATCAACTCCAGCGAGTTGATGAGGTTAAGAATCGTCGCGCGGCGTCTGGCAATTTCGGCGTCTGATAGTGCGGCGCGGATTCGCAGCCGATCCAAGGTTCGCAGACTCTCGGTCGCAATTAGCGCGCTGGAAACTCCGCGATCGATCTGGCTCCACTCGGGCAAACGGTTCGGCTGTCCAAACGCCAGGCGCAGCAGCACCGATGAGTCAACATAGGCGATCATCTGTGATTCTGCCGCTCCTCCAGCAGCAATTGTACGACGTCGATCTTTTGGCTGATCGACTTTGGCAGCGACACCTTGTTCGGCTTCGGTGAATCGGCAGCCGGCTTGCGGATCCGCAAACCAGAGCGTTCGCGCATCGGAACGATCTGCGCAACAGCTCGATTGCGATCCAGGACCGCGATCGACTCTCCGCCCTGTACGACACGAAGAAATTCGCTTAGTCGGGCCTTGAGTTCGGCGATGCCCACCTGTTTCATGACTATATATGACCAGAACTAGTCACGAAAGGCAAGAACCACTGGTTCTAGTGCGCCGGGCTTTCGTGGCTGGCGGCCGGCCCTAGCGGGGACGTGCCTGCCGCATCGGCGATCACCGCGGTCACGTGCAGCGGCTTGCCATCGCGCACCAGGCCGACTTCGAGCTTATCGCCGACCCGCAAGAGGCCGATGGTGTTGCGCAGCTCACTGTTGGATTTCACGGCCTGGCCGTTGACGGCAGTGATCACATCGCCGGTGTGGATGCCCGCATGGTCGGCGGCCGAGCCCTCGACAACCTGGGCGACCAGCGCCCCGGCCACGTTGTTCAGGCCCAGGGAGTGCGCGATGTCCGGCGTGACGGTGTACATGCTCACNNCCCAGCTCGCCGCGCTTCACCGCGCCATAGCGCAGCAGCTGCTCCATGACGCTGCGTGCCATGTTCACCGGGATCGCAAAACCGATACCCATATTGCCGCCGGTGCGCGACAGGATGGCCGTGTTGATCCCGATCAGCTCGCCGCGCAGGTTCACGAGCGCGCCGCCGGAGTTGCCGGGATTGATGGAGGCGTCGGTCTGAATGAAATCCTCGTAGCCATCCGGGGTGATTCCCGAGCGCGACAGGCCGCTGATGATCCCGGAGGTCACGGTGTGCTGCAGTCCGAAGGGGTTGCCAATGGCGACCACGAAATCGCCGACCTCGGACTTCGCGGAATCTCCCAGGGCGATCTGCGCGAGACCTTCGGCCTGCACCTTGAGGACCGCCACGTCCGAGGGCTCGTCGCTGCCGACGATCGTGGCCTTGAGGTCGCGGCCATCCTGCAATGTGACGGTGATTTCGCTGGCGTTCTCCACCACGTGCGCGTTGGTGA
>PMHN01000153.1 GCA_003156695.1 Gammaproteobacteria bacterium | reverse complement strand
TCCAGCCGGTGGCGACGGCCGCATCCGGTTCTACAATGCGTGCGGGCAGAGAGCGGGGCCTTGACACAGAATTCCACATAACGCGGGAAGCGCGCGCCAGCATGCGCACGCGCACTTTGGTTTTGAAAAAGTGGCAGCGGTGTCGCTGCTGGGGATCTGCAGTTTCATGGCATCGANNATCGTGCCCGACGGTACGCTCAAAGTGCTCGCGCAAGATCTCGGCGATCTGTGTGCCCTTGCAAGGCACGAACGCGGTGCCGACTTCTTGCGCCGGTTGCTTGAACTCCAGATTGAAGGTGGGCCGGTAGTGCGTGTGCAAATACGCGTTGGCAGCTGCCATGCCGGTGATGCCGTGCAGAGCCAGCTCGCGCACCAGGCGTTCCTGATGGCTGCGAAAGGCCCGTTCTGAGCGACCTCGTGCCTCGGGGGAATAGGCGGGGAGGATCTGGATCCCCAACTGCTGCATTACCCGGCCAAACTGCGTCGGCCGGGGGTGAACCAGTAGTGACTGCCCCGATTGGTATATAAAGCGCTGAATTACCTACAGCTTCGCATTTGCTGGCTTGCGCGCTGACCGCGTAAAGTAGAGATTGCTATGTTAGTGGGGGTGCTCGCTGCTGCGAGGACTGCGGCCCGCATGCAGTTGTCATAAGGTCTGTTGGAATCTGCTCCGCCTCGAATGAAAACTCCAATCGCAAAGAGGGTCAAGGGGGCAATCGGCCGAGCCGCTGGATTCGCCGGTGTGTTCGCGCGCAGTTTCCGTTCCAAGATGACCATCGTGACGTTCCATCGCGTCAGGGATGACATGCCAGAGGACNNAGGACGGGCTGACCTGCGGCTCGGCCAAGTTCGAAGAATTCTGCGAATTCTTCCGCGACTATTTCCGGGTCGTTCCGCTGTCGGAGCAGGTGGCCGGCTGCAGCGCGGGCAAGGACATGGGCGGCACCCTGTCGATCACCTTCGATGACGGCTACCGCGACAACTTCCAGGTTGCGGCGCCGATTCTGCGCAAACTGGAGCTGCCCGCGACATTCTTCGTCGTCACCGGTTTTATTGGCACGCCAACCATAACGCCCGGGGACCGCGACTTGGTGCGACAACCTGGTTGGATGACCTGGGATCAAGTCCGCTCTCTGGCTTCCCAGGGCTTCGAGATCGGTTGCCACACGGATACTCACATAGACATGGGAACGGCCGACGCGCAGTCAGTGCGGGCGGAGCTGCAGGCCTCCCAACGCAAGTTCCAGGAGCAACTGGGCAGCCCGGCGCGACTCTTTGCCTACCCCTTCGGCGGGCGGGACAACATCAATGCGCAATCGGTCGAACTGGTTCGCGAGGAGGGGTTCGTGTGCTGCGCCTCCTGCTTTGGTGGCGCCAACGCCGCCACGGCAGACCCTTTCAGCCTGAACCGTATAATGGTTGGTCAGGGGTTCGTGACCCCGGATCAATTCGGGCTTGACCTGCTCCTCGGCCGAGTTTGACCGACCCATTCCTGGCGCACGCGGGTTGATGAACGCGAACCGGTCCGATGAAGACCAGAGCGTCATGTTTCTGGTCAACTCGCTGAAGGTGGGCGGTTCTGAGCGCAAGACCGTCCGTCTCGCCAACGCACTTGCAGCCGGTAACCGGCAGGTCGCGATCGCGTATCTGAGTGCCCCGGAGTCGCTGCTGGCGCAGGTGCATCCCGCCGTTGCGACGGTGAACCTTCACCGGCGCGGCAAGTTCTCGATCAATGCGCTGCGCCGGCTCGCCAAAATTCTCAAGGAGCGCAACGTCAGCACACTGATGACGGTGAATCTGTATTCGGCGTTGTATGGCGTCACGGCGAGGCAGCTATGCAAGGATCGGCTCCTGCGGGTAGTCGTCTCCGTCAACACGACGGAGTTTGCATCGCTAAAAGAACGACTGCAGATGCTCCTTTATCAGCACATCCTGCGGCGAGCCGACCTGGTTGTTTTTGGCGCCGAGCGCCAACGCCGGCTGTGGTGCGCCCGCTATGGTCTCGACTCAGCGCCAGACAAAACCCTGGTGCTTTATAACGGGGTTGACACTGCGGAGTTCTCAAGAGCTGGCGTTGCACCGGCGACGCTTGATGAGCCTGCGGGCAGGGTAGTGTTGGGTACGGTTGGTGCGTTCCGGATCGAGAAGGCGCAAATCGACCTGGTTCGGGCTGTAGGCGAGCTGACGGCACGCGGCGCGGATGTAGGGGCGGTCATTGTCGGAGACGGACCCCAGCGGCTGCAGATTGAAGGGGAGATCCGGCGATTAGGCGTGGATCGCAGGGTACAACTGGTCGGAGAGGCGCGGGATGTCCGCCCGTTTCTTGCGGCAATGGACATATTCGTGTTGCCGTCGGTCGCAGTTGAGACGTTCTCGAACGCTGTTCTGGAAGCCATGGCAATGTCCTGCCCGGTGCTGGTTGCGCGCGTGGGCGGGATGGATGAGATGCTGCAGTTCGGTGGCGGGATGCTGTATCCGCCCGGCGATGTGGGGTCGCTTTGCGACCTTCTGATGCCCCTGGTAGTGAACGCCCCAGCGCGCAGGGAACTGGGCGAGCAGGCGCGGCAAGCGGTCGACAAGCACTTCAGCTTTGGCAGGATGTTGAGCGATTTCAGAGAACGCGTCTTGGACGCAGGCTAGGCACGGGTCCGCCGCTTCGTAGGCGCATAGTCCTTACCGAACTGCCATGGCGGAGTCGCATGTGCGGCTTCAAGTCAACCGTTCACCAGCGATCGAGCGAATCCAAGCGGCGTTGGACTGTCGCAGAAACTCGGCGCAGCGCCTTGGCGCGCGTGCTCCAGCCACGCCTGGAACATCAAGACGCTCCAGAGCAGCTCACCTCCGTATGCCCATTCAGACTGCCCGGTCAGCAGAGACTTCCACACGTTTCGAATCGGCATCGGATTGAGGAAGCCTTCGCGCTCGAGCCGCTGTTCATCGAGCAGGTTCTCCGCCCAGTCGCGCAAGGGGCCACGAAGCCAGCGATATATGGGTACGCCGAAGCCGGTCTTCGGGCGTTCGAAGAGCTCTTCCGGCACGTACCGGCTCAACAATCTCCGTAGCACCAGTTTGCCACGTCCGTCCTGCAACTTCAGCGCAAGTGGCAGCCGCCATGCGAACTCCAGGACCCGGTGGTCGAGTAGCGGCGCACGCACCTCGAGGGCAACAGCCATGCTCGCCCGATCGACTTTCACGAGAATGTCATCGGGAAGGTAGGCGAGAGTGTCGAGTAGCATCATCTGCTCGGTGAACTGGTTTAAGTCCCTGGTTGCGGGCGCGTCGGCCAACAGGGTCCTTGGCTCCTGGCCATCTACAACCAGGTTCATCGGTGCGAGCCAGTACGACATCAGATGCCGGTACAACTGCTGCGGCGTCGCACATCCCAGGCGATCGGCCAGCCGCAGCATTCTGTAACCGAAGCCGTCGGTCCGCAGCTTTCCCAGAGTAACGGGTCGTGACAGCTTGCCCAGAGTTTCCCACAGGGTCATGGGGACTCGGGGAATGCCGCGACTCATCGCGCTCAGCAGCCACGCAGGTGCCCGCGACATTCGACCACAGATGTCTCGCGCCTGCACATATCGCGTGTACCCGCCGAAGGCTTCGTCACCGCCGTCACCCGAGAGCGCCACGGTTACGTGCTGCCGGGCCATAGCGCACACCAGCGCGGTAGGTATTTGTGACGAGTCCGCGAAGGGCTCGTCATACAACAGCGGCAACCTCGGAATGACTGCCAGGGTCTCCTTGGGCGTCAGATACATTTCGGTATGGTCGGTACCGAGATGTCGTGCGACAGCCTTGGCATACTGAGCCTCGTTATACGCGTCTTCGTTGAACCCAATCGTGAAGGTTCGCACCGGACGACTACTGAGGGATTGCATCAGGGCGACGATGAGCGACGAGTCGATACCACCGGACAAGAAAGCCCCGAGAGGGACATCCGCGATCATGCGCAGCTGTACGGCATCCCGCAGCAACTCCTCCAGTTGGTTGGTTGCCTCATCCGGCGAGACCGAAAGCGCATGAGATGAAGATTCGGATTGAATCTCCGTTGCATTCCAATAGCACTGACGTGCGAGCTCCACGACTGAATGTCGCGGTGCTGCAAAGCGCACGAAGTGCGCCGCTTCAAGCTTACTCACTCCCTCGTAGATTGTTCGAGGCGCAGGTATGTAGGAATAGCGCAGGAACAAAGTGAGCGCCTGGCGATCGATATTCGCATCGAATCCCGGAAAAGCTCGCAGCGCCTTCAGCTCGGAGCCAAAGAGCAATGTTCCATTCGTCAATGAGTAATACAGCGGCTTCTTTCCGAGTCTGTCGCGCGCCAACGTCAGCTCGTGCTGGGTTAAATCCCACAGTGCGAACGCAAACATGCCTACGAAGCGGCGCAATGATGGCTCAAGGCCCCACTCCTCGAACGCCGCCAGCATGACCTCAGTGTCGCTGTGTCCGCGGAACTGGTGCCCGAGCCCTTCCAGATCGGCACGGATCCTCAGAAAGTTATAAATCTCGCCGTTGAAGACGATAACGTAACGTCCACTGGCGGAGCGCATCGGCTGCCGCCCTCCCTCGCTGAGATCCACGATGGCGAGGCGGCGGTGCGCTAGCCCGATGCCGTGAGCAGGATCGAACCATTCGCCCTGCGCGTCCGGTCCCCGATGAGCGATGGTGTCGTTCATCCGGCGCAGCGTTTCCTTCGCGTCGCGCGGCGGCTGCGGCGTGTAAAAGCCAGCGATGCCGCACATCAGGAGCGGTACCGAGGCATGCAGGACATATTCTGGTGATAGGGATGCATCCCGTACCTCTGGCCGTGATAATACGCGCTACGCGGCCGTTGGCAGCGCCAACCCACGCAGGTCACCGCCCCTAAATTACGGTAGTATCAAGCAGATGCTGCACGAGCCGCGGCAGCAACTGCCCGAACACGCGAT
>PMHN01000244.1 GCA_003156695.1 Gammaproteobacteria bacterium | reverse complement strand
ATGCGCTGACCCGTTTCAGGCCTTCCAGGCCGAGGAAATAAGCCAGTCCCGGCTCAAGAGCCCCGAGCCACATCACCCTGATGGTCGCGCCCATTGATCTGGGCGCTTGCCCCAGGACCAGCGCCACCAACAACAGACATGCAACACTGGCCAGCAACTGGATGATGAGCAGCTGCGGTGGAGGAAAGTCCTGAAGTGCGATCTTGGTCATGGTTACGCCGGCGCCCCAGCACAAGGTCGCAAGCAGGGCAAACACCGCATAGAAGCGTCGGCTCCTGGTCGTCATAAAAGATACCTCGGCGCGCCCGCATTGACTGCCGCGAGCGGTCTCCAGGTCGTCTGCGGCATGGCGCCGCTGGGCACTGCAAGGCCGTGGACGAAGCCAAAGTTCTCATGTTCGACATCGCAGGCCGCTGCGGACAGATAGCTCAAGTCCAACGTCGACCACACCTCGCGCTCGCTGCGTGGCGTATCGCATGCTGCGTGGAGCATGACGCTCGATGGCACCAGTACGTCCGTGTGATACAAGGCGGAATAGCCGCTGGTTGAGAAGTTCTCCGGGACGTGGCGCGGCCGATGGCGCATCGGGCAGTCACCCGCAGGGCGACCGGTATCGAGGTTGTGCCAGCTGCAGCTCTCAGCGCGACCCGGTGGCTTGCCGATGCCTCCGTTCCCAATGGATGCCCACGCGAAGTTCCTGACCTTGGCGATTGCACTCTCCAGATCCGGCGCTAAACCTCCCTTGACGAAGCTGTTGGCAAGCAGTCCGGGAGCGTTCACGGATATCACTATGCCACCCGGGATTCGCCGGTCGTGGTTGGCAGTGCCGTGGGCCGATGTATGAAAGATGTTGATGCCGCCCTTGAGCGTCTCGCAGCTGCCGTCGGCGTGCCTGAGCGGAACCGTTTCGGCATACATGGTATCGGCCATCACCGGCGCGTGTTCCACCAGGTACAGGCTCGCGAGCAGCAGGCACAGCTCTACCAGCTCGGGCCCCGGCATCGCGTACGCAAACTCAACGACGTTGAACACGGTTAGGAGGCCGTGCACCAGACCCTCTGAGGCCCGTTCCTTCCACTCGCGTCTCGCCCGCTGGATCTTACCGACCACGTGTGCCGTGCCTTGGAGCAGATCGTCACGTGTGATCCAACACATGTCGTAGTGGATCCCCTGACGATTGCGCGCGCCGAGGCGGCCGAACATGCACGGCTGAAAGCGGTTCAACCATTGCCTGAGTCGCGGTTCCTTGTCGACAACCGAAACCGCCGGGTCGAGGAGAATGCGATGCGTCTCATCGATGTCCTCACCAAAGCTGATGTGTGGATCCAGCAGCGGGATGGCACTTAGCGACGCCGCCAAATTCACCTGCGGCAGGTTCACATGGAGGCAGGTCACGGTGGGTACTCCTCTGATCGAGACGGGTGTAATGCGTTCTTTTTCGTCGCTACCGGTCGTGGGATCGATGGCGCACCACAGGTACTACTGCGAGGCCGTCAGGTTCGCTTTACTGAGGTTGCGGCTCACCTGTGGTCGGATCTGATCGTGGCATCGATCCACAAGATGTATGCGGCATGCAGTATATGCAGTCCGCATGTCTGCGAGCAATCACTGCCTGCCGGCAGCGGCGGATCAGTGCGAGCGCGCGGCCGTTGAGCGGGTCAACCTGACCAGGTCGTAAGGACAATCACCGATTGGAGACCTTCAGGGGAGGGCGCACGGATCGCTGACCCGCATTGCGATATCAGGCGGTGGCGGCTCGGGAACCTGCGGCGTCGCTCTTGCGGGTAAATCCCTGCGTTATCGGACATTCTGGTTGCGGACAGTGTTGCTCCTCGCAGAGTCGACACGCGGTATCTCCCGCCGTCTTGGTTGTTGCGGTCTCTCGCAGGATGGTCTCCAGCAACTCCGTGAGCTGGATCTGTTGGTGGCGGCGCAACGGCTGCGCGAACAGTTCCAGTGCTTTGCGCCTGGCGCGCAGTATCTCCTGTGAGCGCCGCTTGCCGGCAGCCGAGAGGGTCAAGGTGACAACGCGCTTGTCCTTCCCCTCACCGCGTTCTACCAAGCCAGCCTGTACGAGCTTGTCGACCAAACGGACACACCCCGGGTGACTCAGCCGCAGCGCGCCGCTCAGAAACACAACGCTCTCTCCGGGATTGTGAGTGATGGTAACCAAGGCTGCGGGTGCCTGGCCGCCCATTCCCAGTTCCGCCTCCACCAGTTCCATCATCTTGTCATGAACAGAGACGACTAGCGCCCCCAGCAGGTTGAGACTTCTGCAATCCAGCATGTCCAGCTCTCCTCAAGAGGGGCGCCGCAGAGCTTGCCCCCGGATAGTCATTTGCTCGCCATTATGTTATCTGCGTGCCGCATGCATTATCGCAAATATCGCGGGGTCGTTGCGACAATTCAAAGCGTTGGTTTCTGTTTTTTTGTGTGCACGTCCTACCCCGTGTGCGCGGATCCAGAGGAGCCCGCCATTGCAGTCGTGACAACAGCGACCAGCGACTACGACTTCCGGGGCGAGTCCCAGACGGGGGGACAGCCCGCCATGCAAGTGACACTGGACGCGGTAGCGGAAGGGAGCTGGCACTTGGGTATGTTCGCCAGCAATGTCAATTTCGGCCGCCAGCCCGTGGCCGGAAATCCGCAACTCGAAATCAGCCCGGTCGCTGAGCTGATGAGGGAGGTCGGACACGAGACCACGGTCACGTTGGGCGCGCTGTATTACCTGTACACGGTGAATGGCGGGGCACCCTACGATTTTGGCGAGCTCGAGGTCGGTGTCGCACACGGCTGGTTTGCCACGACGCTGTTTTTCACGCCGGCGTACGACGGACGAGCCAACGGCCGACGTCGTTCAGCACAGTACTGGTCAAGTGACTTTACGATTCCTTCCTGGAGGGGGCTGTCCCTGGGAGCACACCTGGGCTACTCGTGGGGCCCATACTGGCGTGAGGTGGGCGGCGCGACCGCGGTGGATTGCTCGGTCGGAGTTGGCTACTCCTTCCACAAGTTTGACGTGAAACTGCAGCAGATCGTGCGCACCTCAATCTTGCAGAATCCGGCCACCAGCCTGGTTGCAACTTCACGAACAATTGTTTCAGTGAGCCGCTCGCTCAGCGTGCAATGAGGGAACGCGATTCAGTAGTTCACGGTCACCGTGATGGTGTCGCTGTAGCTGCCGGGGGCGGGATCCTGTAACGGCACGAGCCCGTACACCGTTGCGTTGACTGTTACATTGCCCAGGCCATTGATCGTCAGCGTCTGTGTCTGGCTACCGCCGGTGCCGTCTCCCCAGACCACGCTGTCGGCGGCGGTTGTATACAGATTGTACCTGAGAGTGCCGCCGGTTCCGTTGGACATGGTGCGCGCGGTAAAGGTGCCGCTCATACCGCTGCTCAGGGCGGCGGTGGCGGTGCTCGAGCCGACCACAAGGGTGCAGGCGACGCTGATGGTGCCGGTAGAAGTGGCGGTCGCGAGCGGGGTATAAGTGCCGAAGGCGACGGCGGTTGCCGTCACGGTGCACGCGCCCAAAACGACCGCGTGCGCCGCTGGGCACACAAATGCCGCGAGCACCGCCAGCGCCAGCCACGCGCGCACGCGGGGTACCCGCGATCGGTTAGTGGATGGCCAGCTCATGGAGTGCTCCGGCAGGTGATGGTTCCCAAGTCCGGCTGCAGTTCGCCGGGGGGCGGCGGCGGCAGGCGGAACGTGCAGCGACCGCCGTTCCAGTGCGCCTCGCCCGTGGTGCCGTGGTCGTAGTTGGTGACGTAAGCGAGTCCCTCGAGACCCACGGGGAACTCCTCACCCACGAGCGTCACGACCGCCCCAGGGGGCACCGCGCTGCCGTCCGTGAGCTGCAGCTTGAACACACCTGCGTGCACGCGCTCCACCGGGAAGCGTACCACGGTGCCGCTGCGATACGGCGGCACGGTCTGCAGCTGGGTGTCGGTTACCGTGGCGTCGAGAGGCAGTTGCAGAGGGTCGATGCTGAAGCGGTTGACGTCGAAGGAGCGCAGATTGGGCACCAGTGCCAGGCCGTTGTCGTCGGTGTGGGCGACCGGCTGGTTGTCGAAGTAGACGGTCATGTCGGGAATCCCGCCGACATCGACCATCGCGAAGCTGTCGGTCACCGTGCGCGTAGCGCGCACTTCTCCGTCGAACACTGTGAGACCGCCGCTTGCCGTAAGGCTCTCGGCGCTCACGTCCAGGTTACGGGCGGCCTGCGCCTGCAGGGTAACGGCGTCGGTCTGACGCGTGTACTCGGCGTTGTAGCTGCCGTCGGTACCGGCGGAGAGCAGGTAGCCGTCGCCGACGCCCAGCGGCGGGCTCTTCTGCAGCGTCTCGACCAGGGTCGCTCGCGGCGACTGCTGGCTGTCGTAGCGCACCGCGGTGGAGCTGTTGCGGCGCTCGCCGAGCGCGAGCGAGTAGAACAGATAAGCACTCGTGTCGTTCGTGTCGCCGGTGGTGCGGTTCGCGTTGATACCAAAGCTGCCGCGTCCGACGTTTACCTGGTAGGAAACGCCCAGGGTCTGCTGGCGCGTGTCGTTGGCATTGCGCTGTGCCACGAACGCCACCTGCAGGCTGCCCGCATGCTGCGACAGGTTCCAGCCAGCCTGGGCGATGTCACGGTCCAGAGGCGTCGCCACGCTGCTCAGGTCACCGATGTCCCGAAAGCCGGAACCGGCGTGCTGCGCCTGCAGCACCACGCTGAAGCGCTCGTCGACATGCTGGATGCCGATGGCAGAGTAGGTTCCGGACGTGGCAGGCTGCGCGGCCGCCCCGGGGATCACGAAACTGGCCGGCTGGCCGCCCGCTGCAAGATCCAGCGTAACGACCGCCCAGTGGTCAATCGCCTGGGCGATGTCGATCCCCACGGCCTGCGGCCCGTCACGCAGGGCCTCGGCGTGAATCTCGCCCGTGAGGGACGCGGTCATGCCGCGCCGCCAGGTGGCGGTTGCCAGCATCGGCCCATAGTCGTCGCTGCTGACGCCGTAGTTCTGGCGCACCGCACCGACGTCGATGTCATAGAGCGACAGACCCGGCTGCAGCATCACGGCCGCGGAGTAAAAAGGCAGGCTCACGATCTGTTCCTGGCCGAGCGCGTTTCTCACGACGATGTTGACGTCACCCGCTCCGGTGAGGGCCGGTACCTGGTTGACGATGAAAGGGCCCGCCGGCACGTCGCTCGAGCCGACCGCCTTGCCGTTCACGAACACGTCCACCGTCGAGGGCACGACGGCGGTGCCGGTTGCCGCCAGCAGCGGCGTCGTGACCAGGTCCGGCCGGATGCCATAGTTCGATCCCCACTGCAGGCCTGCGAAGCGCACGGCATCGCCCCACGACCCCGGCACACTGATGGTGTCACCGAGCCGCAGCGTCTCGAGTGAATCCGGGAAGTCGTGGGTCAGGGTGGTCTCGAAGCGTACGAAGCTGCGGACTCCCTGAGTGTCTGTTTCGACCGCGGTGCTGGTGAGCACGCCCACAGGGCTGAAGAACCCGAGCTCGGTATAGGCGCTAGCGAGGTCGGCGCTGGTGTACTCACCGGTCTGCCCGTAGAGAATATAGTTGAGGAATACGCCGGTGCCGCTGCGCGACAGGGGTGGCCTTGACCCGCTGCCGATGAAACTCACTTTGGTGGTGTCGAATGCCGTGCCCGGCGCGGTGATCGTGGCCGCGCTGCGCGTGTCGTCGAACGCCACTTTGGTGCCGGTAATGGCGGCTAATGGAAAATAGCGCCGGCCGTCGGTGATGTGCGGGGTGGCACGCGGCACATGCAGCCGCAGCCGTGTGAAGTCTGCCTCCGCGAGCCACAAGCCACCGCCGGCATCGCGCAGCACGATGAAGTTGTCGCCGGCGTCGGCGCCGTTGACGGTCAGCTCGAGTACTGACTCGCGCCAGCCGGGATCCATGGCGCCCGCGTCGTCAGCCCAGACTGTGGTGGCACAACATAACGCCAACAGCGTCGCGCAGATTGCGGGTGCAATGCGGTGCGCGCTCCGCATGGCGCATGCGTCTTTTTACTGGCCACCCGAGTCACTGCCGACGTTGAAGTCGGCGGCGTCGGTATGGCCGTGGATTGTGATGTGAGCGGCGTGGGGAAAGCCGGCGTTTGGGTGCAGCTGCCAGTGCGCTTCGCTTCCCGGCAGCAGATAGCGTCCGGCGATGGTGTGCAGTACCTCGGCGCCGGGAGCCTGCACATCAAAATCGTTGACCTGTATGTGGGCGCTGCCGTTGTTGCGGGCCTCGATCTGTAGCGCGCCATCGGCGAGCCAGCTGTGGCGCCAGGAAAGGTCGGCCGCGGTGTGTATGGGCGCGGCGACAAACACCGGCAGCGTGATGCGCAGGGCAAACCGCAGTCCGGTCTGCGTCGGCACTCCGGGAGGGGGAATTTCCGACAGCACGAGGCGGTAATCGAGCTCGCGCGCGGGGTCAGGCTTGCGCAGCAGGGCGATGCG
>PMHN01000105.1:3254-3481 GCA_003156695.1 Gammaproteobacteria bacterium | reverse complement strand
CAGTACACTCGATGCGAGCGGGGTGGCCGAGCGGCTGATCCTGGCGTTGCGCGAGCCGATCCAGCTGGCGTCGAATTCGCTGGTCGTCACGCCCAGCGTGGGCATTGCGATCTATCCCCAGGATGGCAGCGATGCCGAAACCCTGCTGCGCAATGCCGACCTGGCGATGTACTTTGCCAAGCGCCGCAGCGCCGGCAGTCACGCGTTCTTTGATGTCTCCATGAACG
>PMHN01000105.1:0-3236 GCA_003156695.1 Gammaproteobacteria bacterium | reverse complement strand
CAGTTCGACGTACGCACGGGCGGGATTTCCGGCGTCGAGGCGCTGCTGCGGTGGACCAACCCCGAACTCGGTGCCGTCAGCCCCTCCGAGTTCATCCCGGTCGCCGAGGAAACCGGACTGATCCTCCCCATCGGCGCATGGGTGCTGCGCCGTGCCTGCCAGCAGGCCCAGGCGTGGCGGGCGGAGGGGTTGCCGCTGCAGAGAATGGCGGTCAACGTCTCAGGCCGACAGTTTGCACTGGCCGAGTATTCCCGGGAGGTCGCCGCGACCCTGAAGGAAACCGGGCTCGAGCCTGCAGTGCTGGAGCTGGAGATCACCGAATCGGTCGTCATGGCTGACGAGGNNGCCATCGATGACTTTGGCACGGGCTACTCGAGCTTTGGCCGCCTGCGGCACTTCGCGGTGGATCGTCTGAAAATCGACCGTTCCTTCGTCACCAGCATCACCGAATGCAGCGACGATCGGGCGATCGCCGCGGCCATCATTGCCATGTCTCGATTGCTGCACATCAACGTCACCGCCGAGGGCGTCGAGAATTTCCCGCAATTGAACTTCCTGCAGGAGCAGAACTGCCAGGATGCACAGGGATTTCTGCTAAGCCGGCCGCTGCAAGCGGACGCCGCGCGGGAGCTGTTGCGCAGGGTGAACGAAATCGGTGACGCCTCGCGCACGCAGCGGCTGAAGGTCATCACCGGCTAGTGTTGCAGCTGCTGGCCGTGACCTCGTGGAGGATGGTACCGTGGCGGCCGCATGCCAACAGGCGACACACCCGCGGCGGCAGCGGCCGCGGCCGGCGCGGACGCGCGCGCTGACAGACTGAACACGCGCGGCGCCGCGGTCGTCGGACTCGCGGTGCTCTGCAGTCGCGTGCTGGGCCTGGCACGCGAGCAGATCTTCGCCGCGCTGTTCGGCGGTGGACGCGTGATGGATGCCTTCACCATCGCGTTCCGTATTCCAAACCTGCTGCGCGACCTGTTCGCCGAAGGGGCGCTGTCGACCGCCTTTGTCACCGTCTTCAGCAGGACCGGCGCGCTGGAGGATGACGCGTCAGCCTGGCGGCTCGCCAACAAGGTAGCGACGCTCGCGGCGGTCTCCCTGAGCGTGATCACCGTGCTCGGGATACTCACCGCCCCGTGGCTGGTCGGGCTGCTGGCGCCGGGATTCGATCCGCAGAAAGCCGCGCTCACCGTCACGCTCACACGTGTGATGTATCCGTTCATCCTGCTGGTGTCGCTGGCGGCGCTGGTCATGGGGATGCTCAACGCGCGCAACGTCTTCGGTGTGCCGGCGATGGCGTCGAGCTTCTTCAATCTCGGCTCGATCGCCGGCGGCGTTCTCATCGGTCTNNGATCGTTGCCGGCGTGCTAATCGGGCTATGGCTCGATCCGCATTTTGGGCAGCGGGCAATCCTGGGACTTGCCATCGGCACTCTTATCGGTGGCGCGCTGCAGCTGCTGGTGCAGCTGCCGACGCTGCATGCCCAGGGCTACAGCTGGCACGCTGACTTTCATTGGCGCGATCCGGGCGTGCGCGCCATCCTGCGGCTGATGGGGCCGTCGGTGATCGCGGCCAGCACCACCCAGGTCAACGTGCTGGTCAACTCGGTGTTTGCATCCAAGCTCGGCGACGGGCCGACGTTCTGGCTCACCGTAGCCTTCCGGCTGATGCAGTTGCCGCTGGGCATCTTCGGCGTGGCGCTCGGCACGGTAGCGCTGCCGCTGCTGGCGCGCATGGCCGCGACCGGCAATATCACGGCTTTTCGCAGCGAGCTGGCGCGCGGCATGCGCCTCGCCTTTCTCATGACCATCCCGGCCAGCGTCGGTCTCATGATGCTCGCCGAGCCGATCATCTCGGTGCTCTACCAGCATGGCCGTTTCAACGCCCACGAGACTGCTGAATCCGCGGGCGCACTGCGCTTCTATGCCATCGGGCTGTGCGGTTACGCCGCCCTCAAGGTGCTGGTCAACGCCTTCTACGCGCTCGACAAACGCAAGACGCCGATGGTGGTGAGCTTTCTTGCCGTGGGTCTTAACCTGCTGCTCAACTGGATTTTCACCCTGCGGCTGGGCTGGGGTCATCGGGGGCTGGCGTTCTCCACCGCCTGCGTGGCCACCAGCAACTTTCTCATCCTCTATATGCTCATGCGCTCGCACCTCGGCAGGCTCGAATCACGCGCCATGCTGGCGCTGCTTGGCAAGATCGCCGTGGCCAGTTCCCTGCTGCTGGGGATCGCGTGGGCCGGCGGCCATTTCCTGCTCGCGGACTGGGCGGTGCAGGCTTTCTGGCCGAAGCTCGCCAGCCTCCTGCTTGTCATCGCCACGGGCGCTGCAGCGTTCTTCTTTGCGGCGAACGCGCTTGGAATCGCCGAAGTGCACGACATCATCCGCGCCGTGCGCCGCAGATTGCAGCGCCGGGTCTGACAGTTCGTAACACATCAGTTCGGGCGCCTCGCGGTGCGCTGCATTTGCAGCGCGCCTATTCAGCACCAATTCAGCCTGAGGACCCGATGATGCGAGCCATGAAATCATACCTGCGTTTCCTTGCACCCCTGATGTTGCTCGGCGCGTGCGCCCCGGCGCTTGCGCAGATGTACCAGGTCCAGCCGCTGCCGCTGCAGTGGTACCTCGACGTTGGCCCGAGCTTCACCACCGGCACGACCTCGAACTTCCTGCAGAACGGCTGGACCATCGGCACCGGTTTCACCGTGCGCCCCGACCCGTCCGGACCGTTCGCGATTCGCACCGACTTTCAGTACAGCCGCTTCAATGCGACCAACCAACTGCTCACCGAAGGCGCAGAAGCCAACCAGACACAGATCGACGGCGGCAATGGCCAGGTGTTCTCCGCCGATGTCGATGGTGTGCTGCAGTTCCCGGTCACTCCCGGCATGCGCCTGTACGTGATGGCGGGCGGCGGAATTGCGCACCGCAACGTGCAGCTCACGCAGAACGTGGTAAGCGGCGGACTGCCGTGCGGCGGCTGGTTCAGCTTCTGCGGCCCGTATACGGCCGGGGAGTCGGTGGTGGCGAGCGATTCGCAGACGCACCTCACATGGAACGCCGGCGCGGGTCTGGATTTCCCGCTGCCCGGCGGGCAGTCCTGGTTTGTCGAGGCGCGCTACGAGGAAATCGAGACCGCCCAGCCGACGCAGTTCATTCCGATCCGGGTGGGACTGCGCTTCTAGATTGGCCGAAATCGCAGGAGGTGCGTTCGGCGGACAGTAGCTCCGTTTCCGC
>PMHN01000253.1 GCA_003156695.1 Gammaproteobacteria bacterium | reverse complement strand
GCCGATGGCGAGCGCGCCGGCTACGTGCAGAAATTTGCCCACAAGGGATGGTTGTGCAAGACCTGGGAAGGCGAGATGGCCATGGTGACCATGCCCGGCACCGTCGCCGAGAAATTCCAGTTCACGGTGCCCGACAACACCGTCGCCGCGAAGCTCAACGCCGCCATCGGCAAGCGGGTGGCGCNNNAAACGGAGCTACTGTCCGCCGATATCGCTTCGAAGCGATTTCGGCCGATGGACTAGTGCACGCCCGCCATGAGCTTTTTCACCGCCGGCGTGAGCAGGAGCATAACGGCGCCCGCGATCACCCCGTACCAGAAGATCTTCAGGAACAGGCCCGGGAGCGATTCGAGGTGGCTCGCGTCGTACTGCCCGGTGAGCACACCGGCGAGATTGCCGCCGAGTGCGAGCGACAGGAAAAAGATTCCCATCGCCTGCCCCACGAACCGTGGCGGCGCGAGCTTGCTCATGTACGACAACCCCACGGGCGAGAGGCACAGCTCCCCGCAGGTGTTCAGGAAGTACGTCAGCACCAGCCAGGTGGGCAGCACCAACTGGCCGGCCAGCACGTGCTGCGCGGCGAAATACATGACGAGGAAACCGAGTCCCAGGAGAATGAGCGCAACGCCGAACTTGGTGGACGCCAGCGGATCGCGGCCGCGCTTGCCGAGCGCGAGCCACAGCGCCGCGAACACGCCCGCGAGGGTGATCACGAAGAACGGATTCACCGCCTGCAACACGCCGGCAGGCATGTCCCAGCCGAAAATGTGGCGGTCGGTATAACGCTCGGCGAACAGGTTGAAGGAACCGCCCTGCTGGAAGTACCCGGCCCAGAAGATGGCCGAGGCGACGAACAGCGCCACCATGACGAGCGCGCGCTTGCGCTCCACCGCGGTCAATCCCGCAAAGAACAAAAGATACACGAAGTACGCCAGCGCCAGCAGCCCGTAACCCCAGGAGGCCGCGCGCACGAGCACGGCGGCGTCGAGCGTCACGATGCCGGTGAGGGCGAGGATCACGATCAGCGCGACCGCCGCGAGGAATACGACGACCGGAGTCCACGAGCCCCGCCGGTCGTGCGCGGGTTGCAATCCCGCAGCGCCGAGGTAGGAGCGCGTCCACAGGAACTGTGCCACGCCGAGCGTCATGAACAGCGCCGGCAGCGCGAAGCCAACGCGCCAGCCGAAGGCCGCGGCGCACAGCGGAACGAAGAACGAGCCGAGGAGCGCGCCGCTATTGATGCCCATATAGAAAATGGAGAAACCCGCATCGCGCCGCGCGCCACCTTCCGGGTACAGGGACGCCACGATCGCACTGACGTTGGGCTTCAGCAGCCCGACCCCCATGGCGTTCACCAGCAGGCCGAGGAAGAAGATCGCGTGATTGCCGATCGCCAAGAGGATGCTGCCGGCGGCGATGAGTATCCCGCCGCTGATCACTGCACGCTGTGCGCCGAGCAAACGGTCGGCGATCCAGCCCCCGAAGAGTCCGAGCAGGTACGTGCTGCCGAGGAACAGGCCGAAGATAGAGCTCGAGGTCCTGTCATCCAGACCAAGGCCGCCCCGGGATACCGCGGCCACCATGAACAGGATCAGGATGGCCTGAATGCCGTAGTAGGTGAAGCGCTCCCACATCTCGGTGAGGAACAGCGTCGCGAGGCCGCGCGGCTGGCCGAAGAGGGTGGGGCCTGGCGCAGGGGCCAGGGGTGCGGCGTCGGCGGCGGCAGATTTCATTGTTGGAATTCCTGGCGGAGCTCACCGGGTGCGCGATGCCCGCGAGTCTGACCCAGGCGCGCCCGGGCGCGCAAATCCGCCGATGGACTAAGGGGTTTGCTGGACTTCGGGCGCACGCATGCGCGAGAGGATGCGCGCCATGATGATGCCCCCTTCGTAGAGCAGATACATCGGTATGGCGAGCGAGCATTGCGAGATCGCATCCGGCGGCGTGAGCAGCGCCGCGAGAATGAAAATGCCGATCAGCACGTAGCCGCGACTCTGCTTGAGCTTCTCGATGCGCACCACCCCCATGACCACCAGCAGCACCACGGCCACCGGCACTTCAAAGGCGAGCCCGAAGCAGAAGAACATGGTGAGCACGAAATCCAGGTACTGGTTGATGTCGGTCATCATGGCCACCCCCTTTGGGGTGGTGCCGGCGAAGAATTGGAACATCACCGGGAAGACGAAGTAGTACGCGAAGGCGATGCCGATATAGAAGAGCACGATCGACGAGCCGAGCAGCGGCACCGCGAAGCGGCGCTCCTTGCGGTACAGCCCCGGCGCCACGAACGACCACAGCTGGTAGATGACGTACGGCATCGCCGCCAGCAGCGCGGCAAAAAACGACAGCTTGAAGGGCGTCGTGAACGGCGACATCACGCCGGTGGCGATGAGGTTGCTCCCCTGCGGGAGCTTGGCGAGCAGCGGCTGCGCGACGAACGTAAACAGATCGTTCGAGTAGTACACGCACGGTATGAACGCGATCCCGACCGCCACCAGCGCGCGCAACAACCGGTCGCGCAACTCCAGCAAGTGCGAGATCAGTGTGCCCTCGGCGAGCGCTTCAGGGTCGTTCATCGGGGTCGGCGCCGATGGCATCGGCGGGGNNTGCGCAGGAGGCGGTGGCTCATCAACACCATGCGGTGTCGGGTCCGCCGGCGCAGGTGTCGCGGCGCGTTGTGCGGCCTGCGCTTTGCGCGCCTCTTCGAGCTGCACTTCCTCTTCGAGCTGCTCGCGGAACTGTCGGGCCATGGCGCGCGCCCTGCCAACCCAGCGGCCAACTTCTGAGACGACGCGCGGCAACTTCTCCGGCCCCAGCACGATCAGTGCCAGGACGAAGATGATCAGGATCTCCGAGAACCGGCCTTCGAACAGATCACGTGCTCCGGTCGTTCTTCGTGTCGCTCTTGGCCGCGACCTCCGGGAACTCCGCGTCCGTGCCGTCGGAGCGGATCTGTTTCGGCGGGGTGCTCTGCTCGTCCTCGCCCTCGCTCATCGCCTTCTTGAATCCACGCACGGCGTGTCCCAAGTCCGAGCCCACGGTGCGCAGCTTCTTGGCGCCGAACACCACGAGCACGACGAGCAGGATGATCACCAGCTCGCGCATTCCTATACCCATAGCTCACGACTCCTAAGTCCCCGCCTCGGGGCGGGGAAAGATCCCGGGATCATAGGTCAAATGAGGCCCTGGAACCGCAGAAGTTCTCCGGAAATCCGGGCCCCCGTCACGCTCTGGCCGCGGGAGTCTGAAGCCAGAAGGTCACCGGACCGTCGTTGGTGAGGGACACCTGCATGTCCGCACCAAATACGCCTGCTGAAACATGGGCATACGAGGCCTGCGCGCGCTCAAGCAGATGCCCGAAGAGGCGCCGCGCCTCCGCTGGGTCCGCAGCCGTGCTGAAGCCCGCGCGGGTGCCCTTGTCCGTGTCCGCGGCGAGGGTGAACTGGGGCACGAGGAGCAGCGCTCCTGCCGTGTCGCGCAGCGACAGGTTCATCTTTCCGGCCGGATCAGGAAACACGCGGTAAGACAGCAGCCGCTCGAGCAACCGATCCGCAGCCGTCGCATCGTCGCCCTTCACGACTCCGATCAGTGCCAGGAGGCCCGTGCCAATCGTCGCGACGGCCGCGCCGGCAACGCACACCTCGGCGCGGCTCACGCGCTGGATGAGAGCGATCATGCAGGCGCGATTGTGGCATTGGGGCCTGTGAGTCCGTTAAGATTCGGGGCCGTTTTTTTGCGGCAGGAGAGATGAGATGACGCGGGGCGCGCGACTTTCGACACGGCAGGCAGTGCCTGTGCTCGCGCTGGTGGCAGCGTGCGCGTTCGCCGCCCCCGCCTGGTCGCAGCAGCCATCGCAGGCGCCGCCCTCAGCCGTGGCCCCCGCGGCACAGCCGGCGCCGCTGGTGGGCAATCCGCACCACGGCAAGGAGATCTCCTACACCTGCCTCGGTTGCCATGGCATCGATGGCTACAGGAACGCCTATCCGAACTACAGTGTCCCGGAGCTCGAGGGCCAGCACCCCGAGTACCTGGCGGACGCGCTGCATGGTTATCGCGATGGCGACCGTGCGCATCTGACTATGCATTCACAGGCCTCCACGCTCTCCGACCAGGACATCGCGGATATCGCCGCTTACTTCGCCGGTAAGCCGCTCACCGCCACCGGCAAGCCCGCGGGCAGCGTGCCGCAGGCGGCAACACTGTGCGTCTCCTGCCACGGCACCGACGGGGTAGGGATTACGCCCAACTATCCGACGCTCGCCGGCCAGNNACGAGGACTACCTCGTGCGCGCGCTCGATGAGTACAAGAAGGGCGGCCGCAAGAATCCGATCATGAAGGGCTTCGCGTCGAACCTCACGGACGCAGACATCGACGTCATCGCCCAATACTTCAGCCAGTTAAAGCCCCCGCTCGCCACCGAAGAGCGGCCGTACACGCGCTTCACCGCGCACTGATCCCAAGGGGCCTTAAGGCTCCCATAATCTTCGGCTTCTATTGTTCGGCCCCGGAGCCCACCCCGCCCCGGAGTCACCATGAAGCCGTTGGATCTCATCAGGAAACCATTGATTGCCGCGATTCTCGGCGCCGCCG
>PMHN01000284.1:6202-9251 GCA_003156695.1 Gammaproteobacteria bacterium | reverse complement strand
GTGCTGTTCCTGTTCGTGGTGATGATGCTCGACATCAACCTTGCGGAGCTGCGCCAGGGTTTCACGCGCTTCGCCTGGCTCGGCTGGCTGACGGCGCTTGCCGTAATCGCGGAAATCGTGGGCGTGGTGTGGGCGCGCGGCGGACTCGGGATCGACGCGAGCCGCGGTGGTGTGGCGAGTGCCGCCGATTACAGCAACACGCTCGCACTCGGGAGCATCCTCTACACGCACTACGCCTATCCGCTGGAGCTTGCGGCCATGCTGCTGCTGGTGGCGATCGTGGCAGCCATCACCCTCACCATGCGCCGCCGCGCGGGGCTCAAGTACCAGGACATCAGCGCGCAGGTGGCCGTGCGCAGCGCCGATCGCGTGCGCATCGTGAAGATGGCATCGGAGAAGCGCCCATGATCACGCTGGCGCAGCTGCTGACGCTTTCCGGAATCCTGTTTTCACTGGCGGTGGCGGGGGTTTTTCTTAACCGCAAGAACGTCATCCTGCTGCTCATGTGTGTCGAGCTGATACTGCTCGCCGCCAACTTCAACTTCATCGCCTTTGCGCGCTATCTGGGTGACCTGCACGGGCAGATATTCGTGTTCTTCATTCTCACGGTGGCGGCGGCCGAATCGGCGATCGGGCTGGCGATCCTGGTAGTGCTGTTCCGCGAGCGCCGCAGCATCAACGTTGAAGACCTGAACACGCTGAAAGGCTGAGCGCTCCCGCCATGAACCCGACGCTGCTACTCGCCATTCCGGTCCTGCCGCTCGCGGCGGCCCTTATCGCCGGCCTCGGCGGCCGCGTGATCGGGCGCGCCGGGGCGCATACGGTCACCTGTCTTGCGGTGGGGATTTCCTGCGCCCTGTCGGTCGTTGTCCTGAAGCAGATCTACTGGGACGGTGTACCGACCTACGACGCGCCGGTCTATACGTGGCTGGTGAGCGATGGCATGCACATGCAGGTCGGCTTCCTCGTCGACCGCCTCACCGCTCTCATGATGGTGGTAGTCACCTTCGTGTCGTTGTGCGTGCACGTCTACACCATTGGCTACATGGCCGACGACGACGGCTACACGCGCTTCTTCAGCTACATTTCGCTGTTCACCTTTTCGATGCTCATGCTCGTGATGTCGAACAACTTCATGCAGCTGTTCTTCGGCTGGGAAGCGGTGGGGATGGTGTCGTACCTGCTGATCGGCTTCTGGTACACGCGCCCCAGCGCGATCGTCGCCAGTCTCAAGGCGTTCATCGTCAACCGCATCGGCGACTTCGGTTTCGTGCTCGGCATCGCCGGCATTGCCTACTTCACGCACTCGCTTAGCTATCGCGATGCATTTGCAGCTGCGCCGCAGATGGCACACGCACTCCTGCCCTTCACCGCGAACTCGAACGTCGAGGCGCTGACCCTCATCTGCATCTGTCTGTTCATCGGCGCCATGGGCAAGTCCGCCCAGGTGCCGCTGCACGTATGGCTGCCGGACTCGATGGAAGGCCCGACGCCGATCTCGGCCCTGATCCATGCCGCCACCATGGTGACGGCCGGCATTTTCATGGTGGCGCGCATGTCGCCGCTGTTCGAGTACTCGGAAGGCGCGCTGTCGTTCGTGCTGGTGATCGGAGCGACTACGGCGTTCTTCATGGGCCTCCTGGGAGTGGTGAACAACGACATCAAGCGCGTCATCGCCTACTCGACGCTGTCGCAGCTCGGCTATATGACGGTGGCGCTCGGAGTGTCCGCCTATGGGGCGGCGATCTTTCACCTCATGACGCATGCCTTCTTCAAGGCGCTGCTGTTCCTCGCCGCCGGCTCGGTCATCATCGGGATGCATCACGAGCAGGACATGCGCAAGATGGGCGGGCTCGCGAAATACATGCCCATCACCGCCGTGACCTTCTGGATCGGCGCTCTGGCGCTCATCGGCACGCCGTTCTTCTCCGGCTTTTATTCCAAGGACGCGATCATCGAGGCGGTCGGCGCCTCGCACCGCTTCGGAAGCGGCTACGCTTACTGGTGCGTGCTGTGCGGGGTGTTCGTCACCGCGCTGTATACCTTCCGCATGCTGTTCCTGACGTTCCACGGCCCGGAGCGCTTCCGCGAGGCGGCGCACGCCGGCGCGGCGCACCCCGAACCGGAGCACGATGAGCACGCTCACGGCGGTGACCCGCACGAGAGCCCGGCGGTGGTGTGGTTGCCGCTGGTCGCGCTGGCCATCCCCTCGGTGATCATCGGCGCTCTCACCGTGGGGCCGGTGCTCTTTGGCAGCTACTTCGGGGCTTCGATCTTCGTACTGCCGCGCAACAACGTGATCGGCGCGGTCGGGGCTGAATTCACGGGACCCATGCAGACGGCGCTGCACGGACTTGCGGCGCTGCCGTTCTGGTTTGCGCTCGCCGGAGTGGTGACCGCATGGGCGTGTTTCCTCTACCGGCCGGCATGGGCGGACGCGATCGCGCAGCGTTTCCGCTGGCTGCAGACGCTTCTCGTACAAAAGTACTACTTCGACTGGTTCAACAAGAACGTGATCGCCGCGCTCACGCGCGGCATCGGGCTCGGGCTGTGGAAGGGCGGCGACCAGATGCTCATCGACGGCGTGATGGTTAACGGCACTGCCGATGCGGTGGGGCGATTAGGCGGCCTGATGCGGCGCGTGCAGTCGGGTTACCTCTACAGCTACGCCTTCTGGATGATGATCGGGCTGGCGGTCCTGCTCGGCTGGTTTCTGACGCGCACTTAAGCTTCGCCAAAGTAACAAGAATGCACGATCTGCTGTCGATCCTGATCTGGCTGCCCATCGCCGCGGGCGTGGCCGTCATGCTGCTCGGTGACCGCAACATTGCCGCCGGGCGCTGGGTGGCGCTCCTGGGCTCGCTCGCGACGCTCGCGCTGACTGTGCCGCTGTGGACGCACTTCAACACCAACACCGCGGACCTGCAGTTTTCGCAGCTGCTGCCGTGGATCCCGCGATTCAGGGCGTACTACGGTCTCGGCGTCGATGGCATTTCGATGCCGCTCATCGTGCTCACGGCGTTCATGACTGTACCGGTGGTGATCGCCG
>PMHN01000284.1:0-6150 GCA_003156695.1 Gammaproteobacteria bacterium | reverse complement strand
ATCGGCATCTGGGGCGGCCCGCGGCGCGTCTACGCCACCATCAAGTTCTTCCTGTACACGTTCCTGGGCTCGGTGTTCATGCTGGCGGCGCTCATCTACATGTACGTGAAGGCGGGGGACTACTCGATCGCGAGCCTGCAGGCACTGCCACTGACACTCCTCGAGCAGCGTTGGATTTTCGTCGCCTTCTTTCTGGCCTTTGCGGTCAAGGTGCCGATGTTTCCGGTGCACACCTGGCTGCCGGATGCGCACGTCGAAGCCCCTACCGGGGGCTCGGTGATCCTCGCGGCCATCATGCTGAAAATGGGCGGCTACGGCTTCCTGCGTTTCAGCCTGCCCATCACGCCGGATGCCAGCCGTGAGCTCGATCTGGTGGTGATCGCGCTGTCGCTGATTGCCGTGATCTACATCGGTTTCGTAGCGCTCGTGCAGCAGGACATGAAGAAGCTGATCGCCTATTCCTCGATCGCCCACATGGGCTTCGTAACACTCGGCGCGTTCGTCATCTACGAGATCGTGCGCAATACCGGCAGCCTGAGCGGCGCCGGCATGGGCATGGATGGCGCCATGGTGCAGATGATCTCCCATGGTCTGATCTCCGGGGCGCTGTTCCTGTGTGTCGGCGTGCTCTACGACCGTATGCACAGTCGCCTGATCGCCGACTACGGCGGTGTGGTCAACACCATGCCGATATTTGCCGCCTTCATGGTGCTGTTTGCGCTCGCCAACACGGGACTGCCCGGTACCTCCGGGTTTGTTGGTGAGTTCCTGGTGATCATCGCCAGCTTCAGGGCGAGCTTCTGGTACGCGTTCCTCGCGGCGGTGACGCTGGTGCTCGGCGCCGCCTACACGCTGTGGCTGGTGAAACGCGTGGTGTTCGGTCCGGTGGCTAATGCCAGGGTGGCGGCGCTCAAGGATGTGAACGGTCGCGAATTCCTGGTGCTGGGCGCGCTCGCCGTCGCGGTGCTGGTGGTTGGGCTGTGGCCGGCGCCGCTGCTGAGGGTCCTGCAACCCACCATCCATCACCTGGTCATCCAGGCGAGCGCCACCAAGCTATGAGTGCCGATGCGGTCATGAGCTGGTCGAGCGTTGCCCCGGCGGTCGGGGAAATCTGGCTGGCGGTGGCGATTTGCTACGTGCTGCTGGTGGACGTGTTCGCGGGCGAGCGGCACCGCGGACTCACGCCCACTCTCACGCTGGTGGTGCTGGCGGCGGGAGCGGCGCTCATCGTGACCTGCGGGCACGTCACGCAGCGCACGCTGCTTTTCAACGGGCTGTACATCGCCGATGAACTCGGCTTCGTGCTGAAGCTCGCGGCGCTGCTGGTGCTGGCGGTGGCGCTTCTGTATTCGCGCGCATACCTCGAAAACCGCAACATCCTGCGCGGCGAGTACTACGTGCTGGCGCTCACCGCGCTGCTCGGGATCTTCGTGCTGATATCCGCCAACAGCCTGCTGACCGTATACCTCGGGGTGGAGCTCTTGGCGCTGTCGGTGTACGCGATGGTGGCCTTCGACCGCGACTCGGGGGTGAGCGCCGAGGCCGCCATGAAGTACTTCGTGCTCGGCGCGATCGCCTCCGGGGCGCTCCTGTACGGCATGTCGCTGATCTATGGGCTCACCGGCACACTGGATCTCACGCAGATCGCTGCACGCCTGCATGCGCCTCTTAGTCCTGGCGTGATCCTCGGCCTCACGTTCATCGTCGTCGCGGTTGCCTTCAAGCTCGGGGCGGTGCCGTTCCACATGTGGCTGCCCGACGTGTACGAAGGCGCACCCACGAGCGTGACGCTTTTCATCGGCACGGTACCGAAGATCGCCTACTTCGCGCTCACCCTGCGCCTGCTGGCCTACGGTCTTGCGGGCACCGAGGCACAGTGGTCGCAGATGCTGGCCGCGCTCGCGGTGCTGACACTCGTGGTCGGCAACGTGGTGGCGATCGTGCAGACGAATCTGAAGCGCCTGCTCGCCTATTCGACCATCGCGAATGTGGGTTTTATCGTCCTGGGTTTCGTCGCCGGCACGCCGGATGGCTACGCGGCGGCGCTCTTCTACACGCTGGCGTATGTGCTGGTCGCGCTCGGCTCATTCGGCGTGATCCTGCTTGCCGGCTCCAAGGGCTTCGAGGCGGACCGGCTCGATGACTACAAGGGCCTGTACCAGCGCGATCCGCTGCTGGCGCTGGTCATGATGATGCTCATGTTCTCGACCGCGGGCGTGCCGATATTCGTGGGCTTCTGGGCGAAGCTGCGCATCTTCCAGGTGCTGTGGGAGTCCAACCACCTGTGGCTGGTCGTCATTGCCGCGGCAATGTCGGTGGTGGGTGCGTTCTACTACCTGCGTGTGATCAAGCTCATGTACTTCGATGAGCCGCAGGGGTCACTGCCGGCAACCACCGCCAGCGCTGGCGTNNGCGGCTGGCGCTCGGGTTGAACGCCGCCGCTGTGGTGGCGCTCGGGATCAAGCCCGGACCGCTCCTGGATCTGTGCGCGCGCCTGATCCACTGAGCAGCAACCTCGTCGGAGAACTTCAGATGCACTGCGCCGTCTCCAAAGCCCTGTCCATAGAGTGGCTTGCTATCCTCGCCGCGCTCGGCTTTGCCCTCGGCAGTGCGCGTAGCGAGGCCTCCCCCGGCTATCACATCACCCACGAGGTGTCGCTGCCCGGGGACGAGGGGTGGGACTATCTCGCCTTCGAGCAGGGCGCTCATCGGCTGTTCATCTCCCACGGCACGCGCGTGCTGGTCGTGGACTCGGATACCCTCAAGGTGGTTGGCGAGGTGGCGGACACCCCGGGTGTGCACGGCATCGCGCTCGCGCCGGACCTGGGTCGCGGCTACATCAGCGCCGGGCGAGCTAACATCATCGTTGTGTTTGATCTGAAGACGCTCGCGCGGTTGCAGGAAATCAAGGCCACGGGTGAGAATCCGGATGCCATTCTGTACGACGTCGCGAGCCATCGGGTGTTCTCATTCAACGGCCACGGCCGCAACGTGACCGCGGTCGATGCCACGACCAATACGGTGCTCGGCAGCATCGCCCTGGATGCCAAGCCGGAGTTCGCGGTGTCCGACGGCAAGGGGCACGTGTACGTCAATCTCGAGGACCGGCACAGCGTCGCGGTCATCAACCCGCAGCTGCTGGCGGTGACGTCGGTATGGCCGCTTGCCGGTTGCGAGGAGCCCTCGGGTCTTGCCATCGACGCGGCGCGCGGGCGTCTTTTCCCCGCGTGCGCCAACAAGGTCATGGCGGTCGTGGACAGCTCTTCGGGCAAGCTCCTGGGAACGGCGCCCATTGGCGGCGGCGTGGACGCCGCCGCCTTCGATCCGGGAACCGGTCTCGCCTTCGCCTCATGCGGGGAGGGCGTACTCACCGCGGTCAGAGCCGGCAAGTCGGGGCGCCCGGAAGTCATGCAGACGGTGCAGACCCAACCCGGTGCGCGGACGATGGCGCTCGATCTCGCCACACACCGGGTGTTCCTGGTCACGGCGAATTTCGCGCCCGCGCCCGCGGCGACCCCTGAGCATCCGCACCCGCGCGGGGCCATGTTGACCGGAACCTTCCGCCTGCTGGTGCTGGAACCGCAGCGCGAGGCGACCACCATGACTTCCCAGGGCGCACATCCGTGAGCGTTCGCAATTCTGCAGCCGCGGGGCTTCTGGGCCTGCTGGCCGCTAACTGCGCCGTGAGCGCCGACACTGCCGGTGACCAGGCTGCCAACGTGCTCGCCCACGACATCTACAAGCAGCTGATCGAGATCAACACCACCGACTCGGTCGGCAATGTCACCACCGCGGCCGAGGCCATGGCGCAGCGCTTCCGCGCCGCGGGCTTCCCCGCCGCCGACATCGCGGTGCTAGGTCCCAACGATCGTAAGAAGAACCTGGTCGTACGGCTGCATGGCAGCGGCAAGCACAAGCCGGTGCTGCTCATCGGCCACCTCGATGTCGTGGAGGCCAGGCGCGAGGATTGGACCACCGATCCCTTCACGCTCATCGAGAAGGACGGCTTTTTCTACGGTCGCGGAACGCTCGACATGAAGGACGGCGACGCGGCCATGGTGACGGCGCTGCTGCGGATGAAGCAAGAGGGCTTTCGCCCGAGCCGCGACATCGTCATGGCGCTCACAGCCGACGAAGAGGGCGGCTGCTGCGACGGCGTCGATTGGCTGCTCAGGAACCATCGCGAACTGATCGATGCCGAGTTCGTTCTCAATCAGGATGACTGGTCGGTCAGCTCCGAGCACGGCGTGCCACAGGTCGCCAAGCTCGTCGCCACCGAGAAGGCTTATGCCGACTATCAGCTTATTGCCACCAACAAGGGCGGCCACAGCTCCGTGCCGCGGCCTGACAATGCGATCTACCAGCTGGCTGCCGCCCTCGGGAGGATCAGCCAGTTCCAGTTTCCGTTCGAGCTGAACAGCATCACGCGCGGCTATTTCGAACAGCTGGCGAACGGGATCGTGACCGGCGAACAGGCCGCCGATATGCGCGCCATTCTCAGGTCACCGCCGGATTCGCAGGCGTTGCAGCGCCTGTCGGCTGATCCGGAGTACGCCGCTGTCGTGCACACCACCTGTGTTGCCACGCGGCTTGAGGCTGGGCACGCGAACAACGCGCTGCCGCAGCGCGCCCAGGCAGTGGTGAATTGTCGCATCCTGCCCGGGCACTCGCTGGAGGAGGTGCGCCAGGAGCTGATCAGGGTGCTCAACGATCCGCAGATTGCGGTGCGGTACGTGGCCGACAACGGGGAGATCTCCGACAAGGCGCCTGAGCGGCGCGCCTTGCCGCCGGCCCCGCTGCGTCCCGACGTGATGAAACCGCTCGAGGTACTGGTGGCGGCCACCTGGCCGGGTGTCAAGGTGGTGCCGTACATGGCCGTCGGTGCCTCCGACGCGGTGTACACCGCCATGGCAGGCATGCCCACCTACACATTCGGCGGCGTCACCGTAGACCGCGACGACGTTCGCGCTCATGGACGCGACGAGCGACTCGGCGTGGCGGCCTTCTATACCTGGAACACGTTCTTCTACCGTTACGTCAAAGCGATCACGTCGCAGTAACACGCGCGGCCATGTTGCCCGGCACGTTCAGACTGTTGGTTCTGGAACCCTGGACAAATCTTCGAGGCAGTGTCCCAGCAGCTCCGTCGCCGCCCGCAGCTGCGGAGCCGACAGGCCGGAGAAACTCACCAGCAGACCCGGGTGCGGCGGCGGCTGACGGTAGTACTGGTGCACTGGCAGCAGGTTCAGCCCGCGCGAGCTCGCCAGCTCGATGAGTCGTGCGAACTGCGCGTAACTTAAGCGCGGGAACCACACGACGACGTGCATGCCGGCCCGCGTGGGGCTGACTTCGATGTGCTCGCCCGCCCAGCGGTTGAGGCCCTCAATGAGTGTCTCGTNNCCATCTCCAGCGCTGACTTGCGCAGGTGCTTTTCGAACTGGCGGCTCTGCATGAACACCGCGAGCGCTGCCTGGTCGATCGAGGCGCAGCCGCCGTCGTCGAGATGCTTGGCCATCAGCAAGTCATCGCGCAGGCCGCGCGGACAAACGATGTAGCCCAGGCGCAGCGATGCAAACAGCGACTTGGAAAACGTGCCGACGTAGGTGACCCGCTGGCCCCCGTCCAGTGAACGCAGCGCCGGCGTGGGGTGCGCACCGTACTGAAGCTCGCTGTCGTAGTCGTCTTCGAAGATCCAGTTATGGTGGCGCTCTGTGAGTCGCAACAGCTCGATGCGCCGCGCCAGCGACATCACGGCTCCCGATGGGAACTGATGTGACGGAGTGACGTAGATCAGGCGCGCCGGGCGAGCCGGCAGCTGCGCCGTGACCAGGCCCTCGCGGTCGGTCGGGACGCTGACCACGCGCGCGCCGTGCGCCTGCAGCAAGCGCAGGCCGAGCTGGTAATGCGGGTCCTCGATGATCACCGTGTCGCCTTCATCGAGCACCACGCGTGCTACCAGGGTGAGCGCCTGCCGCGTCCCGCCGACGACGATGATGTCGTGCGGCACGCACACGAAGCCGCGGCGCCGCGCCAGGTAATCGCAGATCGCCGCGCGCAGCGCCGGCAGTCCCGCGGATCGTGGGTAGCCCGGGTCGGTGCGCAGGGCCGCGGCGGCCAGCTTGCCACGCCAGGAATTGAACAGGCGCGGAT
>PMHN01000195.1 GCA_003156695.1 Gammaproteobacteria bacterium | reverse complement strand
TCGGCCCCGGCCAGTTCGTCGGCGAAATCGATCTCCGAGCCCTTCAGCAGGGCCAGCGAAACCACATCGACCACGGCGGCCGCGCCGTCGCGCTCGATCTTCACGTCATCTTCCTGGGCGGCATCGACGAGATCGAATTTGTACTGGAATCCGGAGCAGCCACCCCCCTCGACGGCCACCCTCAGCATCAGCGGCCGTCCTTCGGCGCTGGCCAGGGTGTGCAGGCGTCGGGCGGCGGCGGGAGTCAGGGTCAATCCGGAATCGGTCATTCTTCGCAATCTTCGGCCCGGTCCTATATGAGGGCTCCGCTGGCCCTTGGCAAAGGGCGCCAAGCTTTCGCACACATGACTTTTGCGCCGCCCGCTCGGGCGAGCTTCGCCGAGAACCCGGAAACGAGCCGCGGACGCCTGCGCGAAGAGCCACCGAGCGCGATGCGGACGGCGTTCGCTCGGGACCGGGACCGGATCATCCATACCTCGGCGTTCAGGCGGCTAAAGGAGAAGACCCAGGTTTTCGTCGCTCATGAAGGCGATCATTTCCGCACCCGCCTGATCCACACGATCGAGGTGGCGCAGATCGCCCGCTCGGTGGCGCTTGCGCTGAAGGTGAACGAGGCGCTCACGGAGGCGATCTGCCTCGCGCACGATCTCGGGCATACCCCCTTCGGGCACGCTGGCCAGGACGCACTGAATGAATGCATGCGCGACTATGGCGGCTTCGAGCACAACCTGCAGTCGCTGCGGGTGGTGGATGAGCTCGAGGAGCGCTACGCGGAGTTCCCGGGACTCAACCTCACGTTCGAGTGTCGCGAAGGCATCCTCAAGCATTGCTCACTGCACAACGCCCGCGAGCTCGGCGAGCTGGGCGAGCGATTCATCAAGCGCCAGCAGCCGGGACTGGAAGCACAGATCGCCAATCTCGCGGATGAGATCGCCTACAACAATCACGACGTGGACGACGGCATCCGCGCGCAGCTGCTCGATCTTGGCGCGCTGCGCGAGGTGCGACTCTTCCGCCGCCAGTACGACGCCGTCGCCGCCCAATACCCGCAGCTGGGCGAGCGGCGGGTGATCCACGAGACCATCCGGCGCATGATCAATTACATCGTGCTCGACTTCATCCACAGCACCCAGGCGCAGCTCGACGCCGCGCGGCCGCGAACCATCGACGAGGTGCGCGCGCAGCCGAAGACGCTGGCGACGCTGAGCGCTGGCTGCCGCGAGGAGCACCTGGAATTGAAGGCGTTCCTGCGCGAGCACGTGTACCGGCACTACAAGGTGCTGCGCATGACGACCAAGGCGCGGCGCGTGCTGCAGGAATTGTTCGAGGCATTTTTCAAGGACCTGAACCTCATGCCGCCGGAACACCGCGCGCAGGCCAGCCAGGCCGAAGCCATGCACGGTGCCGCCGGCCGCGCCCGCGGTGTGGCGGACTACATCGCTGGGATGACCGATCGCTACGCGATCCTTGAGCATCGACGATTGTTTGAGCCGGGGGAGAGGACCTGATCACCGTGGGTTCGTGACCGGGCGTCGGCGCATAACTCGTGTAATCGTTGAGATTCTCAGGTGGACGTTGGGGGCCCGCCTTGGCGCTCATGGCCAACCCGCGTAGAGTCCGCGAATTGGCGCCAATTAACCAAAAGCTGGGGTGTGAACTGACCCGAGCAAGTGCCCGCTATTTTCCAAGGGGTGATGCGCGACTCGGCAAAAATCGCGGCTCTCGCTACGGCTAGGGCGATCTTCGAGACACTGGCACCACACCTGGTCGAGAGCGGCATCACCAGTGCGGAGGCCGAGACCTTGCTGCGGGCCGTGTGCGTTCATGAGGCCGCCAGATCCTTCGTCGAGCGCGGCCGACGCCCGAACGTGTCGCAGATCGCGATCAAGACCGGAGTGGACCGGCACGTCGTCGCAGAGATTCTGAAGACACCCCCCAGGGTGGACGGGGCCCTGGAAACACGTCGCGACGCAACGAGTCGTGTCATTGCAGGCTGGTGTTCCGACCCACGCTATTCCAGGAACCGGCAGCCGCTCGCATTGCAGGTCGGCGATCCGCGCTCCCGTGGCCGCACCGTCTGGTCTTTGATCGAGGACCACGCACCGGGCGTGTGGCCCCGACTGGTCATCGACGAACTCATCCGTGTTGACCTGGTCGAGGTTCTCCCGGACGGAACGTTTCGCTGCGCACATGAGCCAGGTTCACAGCCGGTCCGGCCCGCGCGTGTCGTGGACGAGTCCTCCAGTCAGCTCTTGCGCGACGCGANNGATCCACAGTCAGCTCGAAGACATGAAATCCGGCCGGCGCCGGTCGTGGCGGACAGTCCAGAGCGTTCAGATCACACGGGATCAGGTGCCCCTTGTGCGCAAAATGGTGCGCGATAGACTCGACAGCGCTGTGTCCGAGTTAGCCGACGAGCTGGACAGCCCCCGTTGGAAACCCGACAGCGGCGACGTTGGGCAAAAGACGTTCATAGGTATCTCTGCCTTCAGTTTCGAGCGAGTAGTCCAGGATTCGCACAAATCCGGTAGGACGAAGAACGCGCGTGGCCGACAGGGTCAACGCAAAGTAAGGAAGCGGGATACATGAAAAAAAAGAACACAGCAGCTCTGACTCGTTCAATCACAGGACCGCTGCTGCTACCTGGCGATGGCAAACGAGCGGCGCGCCGGAGTCGAGCCGCTCATTCGCACGATCCCGCGATTCGCATCTTGTTGGGCAAGACAATTGAGTTCCTTCTAAGCGCCGGAGAGTCTCCAGAGCACATTGCTTGCGAACTTGCNNTGGCACCGCGAACCCGCGTACACGAACCGCGACGGAGACCCCCTGCAGCTCAGCAGCGAATCGTTACGGACGCTTGTGCGTAAACGCGTTCCGAGGAAAAGGGTTCCAGAACTCATCCGGTGGATGATTAAGAACGGCGTCGTTAAAAACACCAACCACCGCAAGTTCGCTCTAACCGGCGGGCGCATGGTCATCTTTGAGAAAGACACGGCGCGTAAGCTCTTGATGGATCGAGTGGCGAAATTGGTGCCTCAGTTACTTCGAACTGAACTGCGCAACGCGAACACTCAAGATCCCAATTCCCGCGACATCCATCGAGGCGCACTAGTTTTTTTTCTGCCGGAAAAATACGTGCCGCTTTGGCGGCAAGTTATACGTGAACGGGCGGGGATGTTTCTGGAAAGCGTCGATAACTGGCTTGAAGATCACGCGCGTCGGGACGACCTAGGGCCGGTATGCGAGGTGGCCGTGCACTGCTACGCGTATACAGGGGATTCCCGCTTGCCCAAACCTGCCCGCGCACGGTCTCGCCAGCTGAAGGCGCGCGGCTGATGATCCACTTGGCCTCCTCGGTCGACGCGATCCGCGGCGCGTCCCCGCGAATTCCGGCGCCTTGCCTCACAAGCCGGCTGGAGCTGCGTCCGTTTTGTGAGGACGACATCGAAAGAATTGCTACGCTCTTGGCCGATCGGGAGGTCACGCTCTTTATCGGAGGCACGAAGCCGTTCGCGGCAGCCGCGGACTCAGTGCTCTACATGCGTGACGCCTTTGCCGGGCGCGGCTGGGGGACGCTCGCCGTTGTACAACGTTCCAACAATGCGTGCATTGGGTACTGCGGCGTTCGACCCCTGATAAACACTCCATACGTTGAACTTGCCTTTGCCTTTGAACGAACGAGTTGGAATTGCGGCTATGCAACAGAGGCCGCTAAAGCTTCGCTCGATCTGGCGTTTCGCCACCTCCCGGTTGACTCGGTCGTCGCCACTGTTTACCCGGACAACCGCGCGAGCATCAGGGTTCTAACCAAAGCCGGAATGTATCTTCACGGTTCAATTTTTGGAGTCTGGCCCCGAAGTTCAGCGCTCCTATACAGGCTGGACCGTACAACTTGGCGGACCTTCGTCCCGAGCCTGACACGCAGCTCACCCTTTGCGGCGGGTAGGGTAGCTGCCCGCCGAACGGATCGCGTTTACTCGACCAAACTCCGGTGATTTGGGACCCTTAGTTTGCCCTAAGGATTGCTGCGGCGCAGCATTCTCACGCTAATCGCTTACCTGAAACAGAACCTGTCACGGGAAAGTAGTTGTCATAAGTGGCGGAAAAGGTTCATTATGTGACATGACTCTCACTTTGAGTGAACAAGACGTTCGCGAGCAGCCACAACAGGCGGCTCTTATTAACGCCATTCAGGCGGCATTCCGGCCCCTTGCAAGAATTCTCGTCGATCAGGGAGTCGGAGCGCGTTTTGCGGTTGACGCGTTCAAGCGGGCTTTCATCCAGGGCGCTGAAGACACTCTCAAAGAACGAGGCCTCCCCACAACTACAGCGCGACTGGCAATTGTCACAGCTCTCACTCAAGCCGAAGTGGAGCGGCTGCGAACGTCTGTCGAGACCAACGCGGTCGTCCCTACCTCACCGCTTGCAAGAGGTGCCACGCTCCTCCTCGCATGGCATGTCGATGCTCGGTACTCCAACGGATTCACCGGCCCAAATGCCTTACCGTACAAGAGCGCACCTCCTGAGCTCAGCTTCACTAGCTTAGCTGCCGAATTTGCTCCAGAAGTCGAGCCAAATACGTTCCTCGCGGAGCTGGTTGCGGCTGGCAGCGTCGTCTATGACGCCGATAGAGACCTATATCGAGCCTGCGAACGAACGTTTTTTCACTACAAATTCTCTACTGCGGCAGCGGAGTATCTGGCATACAGCCTTTCTCACCTTGCCGAGACGCTGTCTCGCAATTTACGCACGGACGAGCGCGACTCGCGTCTCGTCGAGCGGACGGTTTATACATCGGTACCGGCAACGCCGGCTACGGAAGCCGCGTTCCGAGAGTTCATAAAACTGAACGGTCAAAAGTTTCTAGAAACCGTTGACGAATGGTTTAAGAAACAACCTCGAGCTGCACAAGCCGGACGCCGATTAGGGGTACAGCTTTTCCAATACGTCGAAGAGGATCATGAGCCTAATCGGCCTGACGGGCCAACAGGTATGAACTCAGGAACAGATCCAACACAGGTCCGCGATGCTAGAGCACCGCGACGGCCTCACCAACAGTAAAGAACGATTTGACTCGAGGGGAAATTGTCCATGTCTCAACAAGTGCGCGTGATTTCGTTGACTACGGTCATCTTTGCGGCTCTAACCGGTCCTGCAGTGGCTGCACCGCATGGTTTTAATGCCGCTGCGCGGAGTGTTGCTTTCACCAGGGCGCCACGCATACAAGAGATCGTCGGCACCGGCGTAAGGGGAGTCTCCGACAAGGAGATCATCGGCACTGGCGTAAGAGGCCCCATCTCCCCTAACGAGATCATCGGCAC
>PMHN01000015.1 GCA_003156695.1 Gammaproteobacteria bacterium | reverse complement strand
CACTGCCACCCCCCTGTCGCCACCTGCCACTGTGGTGCGATTCGGCTTCATGTTCGGCAGCTGCCGCGCACGGTAACGAGCTGCAATTGTTCGATCTGCCGTCGCTACGGTGCACTCTGGGCGTACTACAAGCCGACTTCAGTTACGATTGAAGCTCCGAAGGATGGTCTCTCGAAATACTCCTGGAACCGCAGGATTCGCGACTACTACCGGTGCAAGCGATGTGGTTGCGTTACGCACTACACGTATCAAGGTCGGCAGCGCAACAGCACGATAGGCGTGAACGCGGCCAACTTCGCCCCTCCTGCACTTGTCGGTGTGCGAATCCGACATCTTGATGGTGCTGTATCGTGGAAGCTCCTCGATTGAGCAACTGCTCGATACGGCGCCTAACAATCGTTGGAGAGGGCCGTGACGCGTGATCTGTTTGACGCCGCGGGTCCGGAAGAAATTGTGGGCCCGCGNNCGACGCCTGTCCGGCGTGGTAACCCGGCCCCGTAACTTCACCGTTGGGCGTCGTATCGTAGCAGTACTCCGTTTTCACCCGTCGCTGCAACGGTGGTTTGATGCATTCGTTGCGATGCGCGTCGTCCTTCGCGACGCTAAGCTCCACTTCGCAATTCAAGGGTGTTAGCTAAATGTTTACACTGATTCTCACCTTAATCGTAAGTCAACCCTCATGCTCAGGACCGAACTGTATCGGCTATTCGACTATCGCGAGCATTCCCGGGTTCGAGTCGTCCTGGCTCTGTGAGCAAGCCGGACAGAAATGGGTACAAACGATCGCGCCGCGCAAGCAATCGGACAGTGTCAAGTATGTTTGCGTGCAGCTGAGGTAATCAGACGCTTGGCACGTCGCCGCCGCCTAACAATCGTTGGAGGAGTCCGTGAACGGTTTGTGGTTACGCGCCGGGGGCGCCTGGGGACAGTGTGCGCCAGCGCTCTGATCTTGCGCTTCCGTGCGACCGCTCAACTTCTCCGTTAGATGCCATGGACGCGTCTGCACCCGCTATTGACACTCTGCGATTCAGACGCGCTTCCGGCGAAGAGAAGAATTGACCTTTGTGGTCCGATCGCGCTCTAAATCGGTTGGGAAGCCGGTGTGCGATCGCGTACCGCGACTGCTCGACCGCGGGGTTGGACAGGCGATGGCGGAGCAGCAAACTACTTATGGGAGGGTTCAATCGTGCGAAAGCAAGTCATTGCCGCCTCGGTTCTGCTATCGACATTTTTCTTCACGCAGACGTCGACAGCGCTGGACGACACGCCTGAAAGCGCAGACCGAAGCTGCGCCAAAGCCATGCAGCCGACGGTCGAGCTCAAGTCACTGCTCGATGAGGTGGCCGAACGCTCAAAGAAGCGATTTCTCATCGCCCAGGGCGTACCCGTAGGCGTGGTGACCGGTTCGATTGAGCAAAGGTCGATTACCTACCCACTGCTGCTGACAATACTGTGGAACAACGGCCTTGCCGCAGTACCTGCAAACGGTGTGATTAGCGTTATTCCCGTTGCAACGATTCGACAGTACCCGGTTCCGACAATATCTTCGGACGATCCCGGGATCCCTGATGACGAATGGGTGTCCGAACTCGTTCGCCTGCAATTCAGCAGCGCCGCGCAACTCGTTCCGATTCTTCGGCCCCTCCTGCCGCAGTACGGGCATCTTGCCGCCTACCCAGAGCAGAATGCCCTTCTTGTGGTCGACAGATATGGAAATGTAAAGCGAATTATTGCTCTCGTTCGCTCCCTTGATAAGCCGGCCGCCAGTGCACCCACGAGGCAGCCCTGAACTGGCGTGTTAGTGCCGTCCTGATGGGGCGCAACGAGATTGCCAATGGCATCTAACAATCGTAGGAGCGGCCCGTGGGGTGGGTGGTTGCGCGCCGCCGGCACCGGAAGAGAGTATGCGCCCGCGTCGCCTGTCCGATGTGCTCGTCCGGCCCCTCAACTTCACCATTAGGCGCTTTTTGGACACGTCATCTCTTCTTTGGGGGTTGCTGTTCGGCTCAATTGGGCTTGGCTTTTTCGTGTACGGCAGACGGCAGAAGACGGTCGTGCCACTGGCCTGCGGCGTTGCCCTAATGATCTTCCCGTATTTCGTTTCCAACACTATTCTGCTCGTCATGCTGGGGCTAGCGCTTATTGCTATCCCATACTTTGTCAGGATGTGACAGCGCGCCTAACAGGCGTTGGGGGCCGTGACGCGCGAGTGGTTATGCGCCGCGGGGGCTAAGAGACAGTGTGCGCCCGCAGCGCTCATCCTACGTGGTCGTCCGACCCCTCAACTTCACCGTTAGACGGCGAGGCAGCGCATTGCCATGTTCAGCGAAGACTCAACGCCTCGGCCTTCCGACGGCTGTCCGTGGTGTCTCAGTTTGAAGTAATGTGATCGAACCGCTTGGGCGACAGAAGGAGGACTGTCGAATGCGCACACTTACCGCTTACGGGATCGGCGTCGTTATCATTCTCGTCGTGCTCAACGGAATAGCATGGCAAGCAGGAAGTCCGCGGCTGCACGGCCTAAACGTGTTTTCTGCCGGGTTCGCCCTGGGAGTGCTCGGGACGTACATTTCGGCCTGGCTTAACGGATACCGCCGGGTCGCCTGATTTCAAACTGAGTCACCACTCGGACTGTCAGTCGGCGTTTAATTGCCGCGATGTTAGCGAGAGCGCCTGGTATCGCGCGGCGCTGAGCGGGCGGAGTCGTGCGGCCGCTCAACTTCACCGTTAGACGGCGGCGAAGCGCCCGCCTCGTAGCCTTAGCGTGGACCCGGAAGGACCGACATGCACCATTCCCGCCTTTGCGCCTTACTCATCGACTGCAACACATCCAACACGGACGAGGCTGCTCGGTTCTGGGGCGAGGCGCTGGGTCGCCCGGTAGACTCCAAACACCCGGGCACTCGCGGCAATTACCGCATGCTGGAGACCCCACCCGACGAGCCGATCGTGCAGATCCAGCGCGTGGACCACGAGAGTCGGGTCCACATAGACATCGAGACCGACAACATTCCTGCCGAAGTGACTCGGCTGGAGAAGCTGGGCGCCAGGGTCGTCGAGCGCCTCGAGCGTTGGATCGTGATGNNCCCACCGGGCAACGCTTTTGCGTCGTACGGGTACAGCGTCCTGGTTTCCCGAAGAACGCCAACCATTGGGACTAAACTGGCTGGGAGCCTGATGGCGCCGAATGAGGGGAACTCGATGTCGCGTGCTGCGAAGGGATTGGCTCTGATACTGGTTATCCTCGCGTTGCCCACGCACGCTGCCGACAGGCCAAGTGCATCCGGCCACTATCTATTCGCCTGGGCCGGGGACGTGTCTCACAAAGGTAATG
>PMHN01000148.1 GCA_003156695.1 Gammaproteobacteria bacterium | reverse complement strand
GAAACCCGCCCGCTGATGCCGCTGACGGGCAAATTCCCCGCTGGCAAGCAGCGCGCGCTGGTCACCGAGGTCATGAAGGCGGTGGGATTCCCCTTTGACCGTGGCCGTCTGGATGAGAGCGAGCATCCGTTCACCGAAGGGGTGCCGGGCGATATCCGCGTGACCACGCGCTTCGACCCCGACGATGTGTTTCAGGGGCTGCTCGGCGCGCTGCACGAGACCGGGCACGCGATGTACGACCTGGGGCTGCCGCAGGAGTGGCGTGACCAGCCCGTGGGTCGCGACCGCGGCATGGCGCTCGAGGAGAGCCAGTCGCTCCTTATCGAGATGATGGTGTGCCGCAGCCGGCCGTTCGTGCGTTACGTGCAGCCGCTGCTGGCGAAGCATTTTGGCACCAGCGGGCCGGAGTGGGACGTGGAAAACGTCTACGGTCACCTGACGCGCGTGCAGCGGGGGCTCATCCGTGTCGACGCCGACGAGCTCACCTATCCCTTGCACATCATGGTGCGCTACGAGCTGGAGCGGCAGCTGCTCTCCGGGGAGCTGGCGGTGCGCAATCTCTCCGAGGCGTGGAACGCCGGCATGGAGCAGCGCCTCGGCATCCGCCCGGGCAACGACGTGGACGGCTGCCTGCAGGACATTCACTGGGCGGTCGGCTCGTTCGGCTATTTTCCCTCCTACGCGCTCGGCACGGCGATCGCCGCCCAGTTGTACGAGAGTCTGCGCGAGGAAGTGGGCGAGCTTGATGAGCAGCTCGCGCGCGGGGAGTTCGGCGGTCTTTTCGACTGGCTGCGAACTCACGTGCACGCGCTCGGCGCCAAGGTGCCGGTGCAGGAGTTGCTGAAGGACGCGACCGGCAAGCCCCTGGCCGCGACCTCCTTCGTCCGCTACGTCGAGGCGAAGTATCTCGAGAGTACCGCCAGCAGCGCCGCCGCTTAGAATCGCGCGTGTGAGTCCCGTCGCAGCGAAGCCCTCCCGCACCCTGCAACGCCTCGCGGCACAGCTGCGCGGCTCGGTTGGCAAGGCCATTGCCGATTTCGACATGATCAAAGCGGGCGATCGCTTGATGGTATGTCTCTCGGGCGGTAAGGATTCATACACCCTGCTCGACATGCTGCTGTCCATGCAGCGCAGCGCGCCGCTCGACTTCGAGCTCATCGCGGTCAACCTCGACCAGAAGCAGCCCGGCTTTCCGCCCGAGGTGCTGCCGCGCTACCTTGAGGCCGCGGGCGTCCCGTATCACATCCTCGAGCAGGACACTTACAGCGTGGTGAAGCGCGTGGTTCCGGAAGGCCGCACCATGTGCGGGCTGTGCTCGCGGCTGCGGCGCGGCGCGTTGTACCGGTTCGCACGTGAATCCGGTGTCACCAAGATCGCCCTCGGCCACCACCGCGATGACATCGTCGAAACGATGTTCCTCAACCTGTTCTTTGGTGGCCGGCTGAAAGCCATGGCACCGAAGCTGCTGTCGGATGACGGTGCGCACATCGTCATCCGCCCGCTCGCCTATGTTGCCGAAAGCGATATCGCCCGCTACGCGCGCGGCCGCGCCTTTCCGCTCATTCCATGCAAGTTGTGCGGCTCGCAGGACAACATGCAGCGCCGGGCGGTGAAAAAAATGCTCGCCGAATGGGAGTTGAACTTCCCCGGCCGCACCGCGTCCATCTTCTCCGCCCTGCGCAACGTCGAAACGGCGCATCTGGCCGATCCGCGGCACTTCGATTTTGCGGGACTCGATCTGCAGCGCGTTGCCCCCATGAGCGAACGCGACGAAGAGCTGCTGACAGACGAGCTCGCCTGCGGCGCGGCGCTCGCCTGAAAGGCGCACGCGTGCTGACCCCGCTGCCCAACAGCTACTGGGTTATTCCGGGGCAGGTGCTGGTCGGTGAATACCCGGCCGCAGCGGAGGCCACGGAGACGCGCGTGCGCCTGGCGCGCCTCATCGATGCCGGGGTTGGCTGTTTCCTGGATCTCACGCAGCCGGACGAACTGCCGCCGTATCACACCGAGCTGCCGTTGCACGTCGAGTACCTGCGCAAGCCCATTGCTGACCACGGCATCCCGGCCGATCCGCAGCACATGGCGGAGATCCTCGATTGCCTGCGACAGGGCTCTGGCGCGCGCCGGGTCGTGTACCTGCATTGCCGCGCCGGCATTGGACGCTCCGGTATGGTCGCCGGCTGCCTGCTCGTGGAACGGGGTCGCTCCGGAGACGCAGCGCTCGCCGAGCTCAACCGCCTGTGGCAGGGGAGCGGCCGGGCGGTGCAGTGGCCGGTCATTCCGGAGACACCCGAGCAGAGCGACTATGTGCGCAGCTGGTCCCCGCGCGTATCCGCGCCCGAGCAGCAAGCCGATCCGCTGCTGGATCCGCAGACCCTGCTCGCGGCGCGCGGGCTGCGGGAGCGGTTTCAGGGCGCCCTGCTCGGTCTGGCCGTCGGCGACGCGGTGGCGGCCGCGACCCAATACAAGCGGCCGGGCAGGTTCGCGCCCGTCGGCGATCTGCTGGGCGGTGGCCCGTTTGACCTGCCGCGCGGTGCCTGGAGCGACGACACCGCCATGGCGCTGTGCCTGGCGGAGAGCCTGCNNGACGTTACCGGCGCTGGCAACAGCACGGTCATCTCTCGGCGACCGGGCAGTGTGTCGGCATCACCGCCGACCTGGCGCGCTCCCTCGCCCGCTCGCAGTGGCGCCGCCAGCCCTTCTCCGGGTCACACGATCCGGATTCGCTCGCCCCCGAGAGCCTGTCGTGCGCCACACCCGCGGCGTTGTACTTCTTCGGCAACGAGGCGGCTGCCCTGCAGCTTGCCGGGGAGGCTGCCCGCGCGACCTCACAGGCTCCGGCGGTGCTCACGGCGTGTCGCGCGCTCGCGGCAGCGCTTTACGCGGCACTAACGGGTGCGGCGAAGGGTGCGATCCTCGCACGCGCCTCCGCTTTTCTGGACGCGCCCGACGCCGCCGGCGTGATTGCCGCGGTCAGCGGCGGCCCTGGGCTGCGCGCCGCCACGGCCGTGGGCCTTGCCGAGCGGGTGCCGGGTACGGCGCGCCGCGGCGCGGTCACCGCCCGCGCAGCGCTCGGCGCGGCACTTGATGCCTTTGCGCGTACCGACAATCTGCGCGATGCGGTGCTGATGGCGGCCAACCTCGGCGGCAATTCGGACGTGGTGGCGGCGGCCTGTGGGGCGCTGGCTGGCGCCCACTACACTGCAAGCGCCGTCCCCACTTTGTGGCGCAACAGCCTGATGAAAAAAGACTTGCTCGAAGGCTTTGCCGATCGTCTGCTCGCCCACGCGCTGCTGCAGATGTAAACGCTTAGGTCCGCGTGCGCGAAAAGCGCCGCGCTTGGGTGCAGACACGGCGCGCTCGCAGGCGTTAAGCTCGCGACTCCCATGCCTTCGACACGCGCCGCCGGCCGCCGCTCTCCTTCCGCACGTCCGCGGAGCGGCCTCATTTCATGGGCGCGCGCTTCCGACGAGGAGCTGCTGAAGCTGCGCTTCTGCGATCTGAAGCTGTCGGTCGAGCGCTCACCGCTGGCGCGCCACGTTCGTCAGCTCTACCGTGATCTTGCGGACCGCGGTATCAGCGTGCGTCCGCACGTATGGTTGTCCGAGGAATGGTTTTCTCCCGACGGCGTGCCGGGTATCGCGGTGCCGTTTTATCTCGCGCATCCGCGCCTGGAGCGGCTCGAGCGGCGCATCATGCATCAGGCCGAAGGCGGCAATTCGCGGCTGCTGATGCGCATCCTGCGGCACGAAGCCGGGCACGCTCTGGACAACGCCTATCGCTTGCGGCGACGCCGGCGCTGGCGCGAGATCTTCGGTCCGGCATCGCGGCCGTATCCGGCCCGCTACCGGGCGCGCGCCGGCAGCCGACGCTATGTTCATCACCTTGGCGAGTGGTACGCGCAGGCGCATCCCACCGAGGATTTCGCCGAGACGTTTGCCGTGTGGCTGACGCCGCGTTCCAGCTGGCGCAAGAACTACGCGGACTGGCCGGCGTTGCACAAGCTGCGGGCCGTTGATGAGCTGGTGGCGAGTGTGCGCGACACGCCCGCGCCGGTACGCAACCGCACCCGCATCGAACCGCTGGAGCACAACACGCGCACGCTCGCGCAGCACTACCGCCGCCGCCTGGCACGCGAGCTGCAATACCGGCGCGGGCTCGCGGACGAGTTGCTGCAGCGGGCATTCACCTCCGAGCGCGCGCGCCGCGGCGCGGTGCGCTCCGCCACGCTGCTGCGCGCGCACGCGCGCCCCCTGAGCCTGACCGTGGCGCGCGCCCTCAAAGTCGAGCGCTACAGCGTCGAGCAGATCCTGCGCATGCTCATCGAGCGCAGCGAACGCCTGCGGCTCTATGTGCGCGGCAACCGCCGCGATGCTCTGTACTACTCGCGCTGGATGCTCGAGCGGCTTACCGGGCTTTACTCCCAGGGCGAGACTCCGCACTTGCCCTTATGAGACGACTGCGCGTGCTCGTCGTGGTGCACGCGAGCCTGGTGCCACCGGAGAGTCTCGAGGGTCACAGCGACAAGGAAATCGAGGAGTGGCGTACCGAGTTCGACGTCACCACGACGCTGCGCAGGCTCGGACATGACGTGCGCTGCGTGGGGGTGCTCGACACCCTGACGGAGCTGCGCAGCGCCATCGCCGACTGGGAGCCGGACGTCGTCTTCAACCTGCTGGAGGAATTCGACGGTATCGTCACCTACGACCAGCACGTGGTCGCGTTTCTGGAACTGCTGCGTCAGCCATACACCGGCTGCAACCCACGCGGGCTGCTGCTATCGCGCGACAAGTCACTGTGCAAGCAACTGCTCGCCTTCCACCGCATCGCCACGCCGCGCTTCAGCGTGTTTCGCCGCGGCGCGCGCGTGCACGTGCCGAAAAAGCAGCGCTTCCCGTTGTTCGTAAAGTCCACGGTCGAGGATGCTTCGCTCGGCATTGCGCAGGCGTCGGTGGTGGATGATGCCGCGAAGTTGCGCGAGCGCATCGCCTTCGTGCACGAGCAGGTGAAGTCCGACGCGCTGGTGGAGGAGTACATCGAGGGCCGCGAGCTGTACGTCGGCATGCTGGGCAACGAGCGCCTCACGCGCCTGCCGGTGTGGGAGATGGTGTTCGGCTCCATGCCCGATTCGCTGGCCGCGATCGCCACGCGCAAGGTGAAGTGGGACAAGCACTACCAGGCGAAGTACGGCATCACCACCCACGCCGCTGCCGATCTTCCGCCGCCGGTGCTGGCCGCGCTCGACCGGCTGTCACGCCGCATCTACCGCTCGCTTGGCATGTCCGGATATGCTCGAATGGATTTCAGGGTCACTACGGAAGGACAGGTGTACGTGCTCGAGGCCAATGCCAACCCGAATCTGGAGGCCGCGGAGGACTTCGCCGCCGCTGCTGCCGCCGCCGAAGAGCGTGGTACCGTAGAAAGCGGCCGCCTCGCCTGCGATCAGGCCGTCGCTGGCGGCTATCGTGCGGCCCGCTTTTTGCGCGGCGGCCGTCAGTTCGCCCCNNGGTCCTCAGCGGCTGCAAGCAGGACAAGTCCAAAGCGAATGAGGGCCAGCTGACGCAGTTGCTCGCCGTGCTGCCCGGTGAGTACGACAATCGCGCCCAGGCGGAGCTTGACGCGCGCAACGGCGTGCGGCCGGCGCACGATGCGGTGACCCTCATCATCGCGCGCGTGTTCACCCCGCGGCTCGGGCATCACGTCTATTACGCGCAGGAAATGGCCGCGGACGACCCGCGGCGTGTCCTGAGCGAGCAAATGTACAGCTTCGAGGTCGACGACAAGCGCGGTATCGTCGAGACGACGTACGAGTTCGTCGAGCCCGCGCGCTGGCGCGACGGGCAGCTGAACAAGGACGTGTTCACCAGCGTCGTGATCGAGGACCTGCAGGCCGAGGGTTGTGTGCTGCTGTGGAAACGTGACGGCGGGCGCTTTGTTGCAACCCACGACCCCAAGGTCTGTCCCGACCCCGGCGGTGGCGTTGCCGTGACGCAGGCGGAATTCAGCCTGGGGGCGCTGACGATCGGCGACTACAAGTTCCGCAAGGTCCGCTAAACGCCCTTGACGATGGCGACCAGTATGTCGCCCCGCATATCCTTCGGAGTTCGATCCAGCAGGGCGACCACGTGGCTATACAGCCGCATGCGGGGCCAGTGGCTGACGTGTTCCCACGCATTGCTCCAGGTGGTGAGTTTTTCGACCCGAGACCGGCCTCCAGGATGCACTGTCTCAGGAGTCTCGCTGGCACCGGGCTGATATGCCCCATCGTGCTGTAGTCATCGTCCGAGAACCAGGTGTGGTACCCGAACGAAAGCAGCATCGCATGCGAGACGTGCTGTCGGTGTTGGGCGTGGTCAACACCAGGGTGCCGCCAGGAGCCAGGAGCTTCGCGACCTCCCGGAGGAAGTGCCGGGGATTCTCCAGATGCTCGATGATCTCGGATGCGACGATGCCGCCGAATTGCCCGGGAAGCAACGCGGAAAAGTCGCCGTTGAGGTCGGCCTGAGTGAAGGCAACGTTCTCCCGGACGTTCTGCTGCACGTAGTCGCAGGCGTGCACGTGAAAGCCCAGGTCGGACAGGCGCAGCGCGAGGGCGCCCGCCCCGCACCCAAGATCGAGGACCGAAGCCCCGCGCTCGGCGCGCTCGACGATGAGGTCCGCGACATAGCTAAGCAGCCCCGCCTTGGCGTACTCGCGGACGCCGCGATAAGACGACCCGGCATCCGGCGGCGGTCCGGCGCGATAAAGCCGGGTCCGGTCTTCGATCGTGTTTTGCACGTTTTCTGCGCCCCCTCCTCGAGGGAGCACCGGGCTGCGCTTCCTGCGTTCCCGCTGCTACGGTTGGTCCTTCAGATGCCTATCTAACCACGACAACACGGTGTGATACCACAGGACGCTGTCGGCGGGCTTGAGCACCCAGTGATTCTCGTCGGGGAACACCAGCAGCTCGCTCTGAATGCCGCGCCGCTGCAGTGCGGTAAACGCGCCGATCCCCTGGCTGTAAGGGATGCGAAAGTCCTGCTCGCCGTGAATGACGAGCATCGGCGTGCGCCAATTTGAGACGAAATCCACCGGGTTGGACCGCTCATAGCCCTGCGGATTCTGGTAGAACGGGCCGCCGAACTCCCACTCGTTGAACCACAGCTCTTCGGTCGAGTAATACATCATGCGCTGATCGAACACGCCGTCGTGATTGACGATGCAGCGGAAGCGCTCCGGCCAGTTGCCCTCGATCCAGTTCATCATGAAGCCGCCGTAGGAGGCGCCGAGCGCGCAGGCCCGCTCGCCGTCGATCCACGGGTACTTCTCGAGCGCAGCCGCCAGTCCTTTCTGCAGATCCACCAACGGCTTGCCACCCCAGTCGCGGCTGATGGAGTCGGTGAACGCCTGCCCGTAGCCCGGGGAGCCGTGGAAGTCGATCATCACCACCGCGTAACCGCCGCCGGCGAACACCTGGGCGTTCCAGCGCCAGGTCCAGAGGTTCTGCAGGCTCGACTGCGGCCCGCCATGCACCACGAACGCGAGCGGATAGCGCTTACCCGGCACGAAGCCGTAGGGCTTCATGACGTAGCCGTAGACGGTCTCGTCGTTCCAGCCTTTGAAGCTGAACTGCTCGAAGGCGCTCAGATCCCGCGCGGCGAGCAGCTCGTGGTTGGCGTCGGTGAGACGTTGCGGCGCGCCGCCCTTGAGGGCGACGGCGTACAGATCGTCCGGGCCGCCGAGGTCGGCGTGCGCATAGATCACGCGTTCTTTTGCGGCGCTGAAATCATCCACCTCGCCGCTGGATACGAGCGCCCGCGGGCTGCCGGTTTTCGGATCGATGCGGTAAAGCGCGTGCTGCCCGAGCTCATCCACAGTTGCAAGCAGAGCCTTGCCGTCGGGAGTTGCACCCAGACGTCCGACCGAGCAGTCCCAGCCGCCGGTGAGCGAGCGCACCGCGCCGGTGCGCGCGTCCTTCAGCATGATGTGAAAGCGGTCCGACTCGAAGCCCGGACGGTCCTGAGCGAGCCAGGCGAGATCGCCGTTGGCCAGAAACACCGGCTGCGCATCCCACGCGGGGTTGGCGGCCGTGAGGTTCACGGCCGCGGCGCTGCCGTCGGTGTTCGCCTGGAAGAGATCGAAGTTGGTGGACCAGGGCTCCGTGCGCCCGGCGATGCGCGCCGAGAACACCAGCGTCCTGCCATCGGGGCTGAAGTCGAAGTCTTCGTCGCCGCCGAACGGCTTGCTGGGAATATCGGCGTCGAAGCCCTTCGAAACATCCAGCGGTGCGCCGCTGGTGCCATCGCCCGACAGCGTCGCGGCAAAAAGATGCGAGCGCGTGCCGTTACTCCAGGTGTCCCAGTGACGCACGAACAGGCGATCGTAGAGGCGCCCGGTGGCCTGGTCCCTGGCACGGGCGTCGAGCCGCTCTTTCGTGCAGGCGAGCGTGGCGCAGTCCGGAAACACTTCCATCGAGAGCGCGAGCTGCCCGCCGCGCGGTGACACCTTGAACGCGCCGACATCGAGCGGGTAGTCGGTGACCTTCTGCGCCTCACCGCCCGGGAGCGTGAGACGCCAGACCTGCGAGCTGCCCGAGCGGGTCGAAAGGAAGTACAGCGTGCGGCCGTCGGGGCTCCAATGCGGGCTTGAATCGCCGCCCTCGGGCTGCGTCAGGCGCCGCGGCTCGCCCTTGGCGGGCGCGAGATCGAGCAGCCACAAGCTGGTGCGCCCCTTGTTGGCCTTGAGGTCCGTTTCACGCTGCACATACACCACCTGCCTGCCGTCCGGTGAGACCTGCGGATCGCTCACGCGCTTCATGCGCACCAGGTCCTCCGCGGTGAGGGGCGCGCCGGCGTCAGCCGAGGCGGTGAGCACTGGGGCACAAAGGGTGCACAGCAGGAGTAAAGCCGGGACGCGGGCATTCAGGCGCATGGTGAATCCGTCAGGTTGCTGGTGTTGTCTTAAGAGGCGCGGCCTTCAGCCGGCCTCGTCGTTGGCGATGGTCCAGGGCTCCTGCTTCGCCGCCAGCATCCATTCCTGCAGCGCGGCATCCTCGATGACACTCGCCATGTACCAGCGCGCGTTTTCGGAGACGCGGGCGCCGTAGGTGTTGAAGCGCAGCACCACCGGTGCGTACATGGCGTCCGCGATCGAATAGTCGCCGAACAGCCATGAACCTCCACCACCGTAGCGGTGCCGGCAATCGTTCCAGATTTCGTCGATGCGCGCGATGTCCGCTTCGAGCCCCGGCGTCACCGCCGTACGGCGGTTGCGTGCGCGGGCGTTCATGGGCCACGCGGCACGCAGGTGGTGAAATCCGGAATGCATTTCGGCGCACACCGAGCGCGCCAGCGCGCGCGCCTCGCGCGCCTGCGGCCAGCCCGAGCCTGCGATCTCGGCGGCGTATTCACAGATGGCGAGTGAATCCCACACGCGCAGCGTCCCTGCCAGCAGCACCGGCACCCGGCCGCTGGGGCCATAGCGCTCGAGCTCGTCGCGGCTATTGGGAGTGTCGAGCGGGACCACGATCTCCTCGAACGCCAGGTCCAGATGCTTCAGCAACAACCACGCCCGCAGTGACCAGGAGGAGTAATTCTTGTTGCCGATGACCAGAGTGAGCGACGCCATGGAAATGCTAACCTTCTCCAGGTGCTGGACGACGTACGCGCCATTGCTTTCGATCTGGATAATACACTCTGGGATGTCGAGCCGGTGCTGGCCCGCGCCGAAGCGGCGCTGCACGCGTGGCTCGCCGAACATGGCCCGCGGATCGTGCAGCGGCTGACGCCGCAAGCCATGCGCCGCGCCCGCGAGGAACTCGCGCAGCGTGAACCGCACAACGCACACGATGTCACTTACCTGCGCCTCACCGCGCTCAGCGCACATGCGCGCGCACACGGCTACGACGAGTCACTGGCACACGAGGCGTTCGCGGTGTTCCTGGCGGCGCGCAACGAGGTCGAGGTGTTCGCGGACGTCGTGCCGGCGCTGGCGCGGCTGCGGCGGCGCTTCAAGCTCGGCTCCCTGAGCAACGGCAACGCGGATCTCAGGCGCATCGGCCTCGAGCAGCTGTTCGCCGTGTCGCTGAACGCGCGCGAGGTGGGCGCCGCCAAGCCCGAGCGGCGCTGCTTCGAGCAGCTGGCAAGTGAACTTGATTGCCGCGCGCACGAGATTCTGTATGTTGGCGATGAGCCGCTGCTGGATGTCGTCGCGGCGCGCGCGGCTGGCTTCGGCACGGTGTGGATGAACCGGCGCGCGCTCCCCTGGCCGCAGGAGCTGGCGCCCGCGGACCTCAATGTGAGCGATTGCGCACAGTTGGCCACCCACTTCGGGCTGTAGGTCTTCGCTGTTAGCACTGCCGGCAGCAGGCTGCCAGCACCGCGCGTTGCTTTTTGGTTAACTTGGCGCAGTCCGTCACGGAATGGCGGCGGTTGCCTGGGGGAACCTAAGGACGATGAGCGAGATGAGCCGTGTAGTGCCAGTCGCCAACCTGCGGGAGTTCTTCAAGGACACCCTGCACGGTGCGCTCGTGAAACAGCACGTCGCGGTCGAGGACCAGACCGAGCACTACGTGGTCAATCTCCTGACGCTGTTCGCGCGCTCCGAAGCGCTCTACGAGGACACGCCCGAGGGCACGCGCCTGAAGCCGCTCGTGGTGATGCTCGGCGAAGCCCTCGAAGCGCCGCGCGCCGCCGAGCGCAACCGGGCCCTGCAGCGCCTGGGCGATGTGTCGCTGTTCATTGCCGGGTTCTTTGCCGGCAGCTTCGCGGCCAAGCTCATCGACATCGACTACCACATTGCAATGGGAGGCCACGCCTACGGCACGCTCGCGCAGGCGGCGACTCAGGGCAGGGAACGGGTGCTGGCCGCGGTGTTCGCCGAGCTGTCACAGAAGTTCCAGCCCATGGTGGACGCGCTCAACGAGGTGAGTGAAACCTCCTATGCGCACTCCGCCCGGGACATCCTGCGGCTGTACGAGATCTGGCTGAAGACCGGCAGCGCACGCTGCCACGCGCTGCTTGAGCGCCTGGGCGTGCATCCCACCCGCGCCGGCGGGACCGCCTGCGTCCACTGAAACCCATGCTGCTGTCGCGGCTGCAGGAAATTCTTGGCGGTATTTACGACGTGAGCATCGCTCACAACGTCTACGATTTTCTGGTCACCGACCGCGCCTGCCTGCCGCGCCAGGCGCGCGGCGGCAATCTCGAGGAAGAACTCATCGTGGCGCAGCCGTCCGAGGGAGGCGATGAGCTGGCGCTGTCGCTGTACCTGGATCCGGCACTGCTCGAGCGGCTGGCGCGCCAGGACCCCATCGTGCAGCTGCACGCCGGCAACCTCGCGGACTGCTGGACCGCGCTCGAGGGCGTGAGCCATTTTCTCTATCTGACCTGGAACGCCGGCCACGACAAGCCGGTGTCGCTCCTCGAGCTGGAAATGCAGGCCGAGGTCGACAAGTACGTCGTGAGTTACTGGCTCTTGCGGCGCCAGCTCCCCGGCCACTTCCCCGCGGAGCTGCGTCACGCGTTGTTTGCCCGCACGCGCACCGATCCGCGCCTGACTGCGCGCGCTTCGGCCATGTACCGGGAGGCGAGCTTTTACGCGGAGCGGTTTTGCGGACGGCTGGAGTCGCGGCTGGAATGCGGCCGCGGCCTTCCCGCAGGCGCTGGCCACGAAGCTGAAGTGCTCACGGAATTGCGGCGCTTCTATCGCCTGACGAACACGCGTAAGCGCGCGCACATCGAGCGCAGTGCCTGAGGTAAGCGCGCGTCAGTCCTCGTCCGGGGGGTCCGCGTTGCGCTTGCGCTCCTCGAGCTCGCGCATCATCTTGATCCACTCGGAGAGCTTGCGCAGATCGGTACGCGTGGTGCCGCCGCCGCCGCCGCCGCGGGCCGCACGGCGCGCGTAAGGGTCGTGGGACTCCTCGGACTTCACGGTGAGCTTGGGGTTGTCGAGCACCTCGAGCACAGGCCGCTCCCAGTCGGCAGGCGCATCGCGCCAGCTAACCGAAGCGTTCCCGCGTTCGTCGTGCACCACCTGGCCTATGCGGCGACGTTCGGCCTCCGGCACGGGATCCGCTGCGTGCGGCGAGGCTTTTTTTCGGCCCGGATCGTTCACGGGATCGCACCCACAGGCGCAAGAGCGCCACGGTTGGTAGCGTAACCGCCACGCACCCTAAGGGACTGCGACCCCTGTCACGGATTATTCCCCACCGCCGTGCCGGGGGGCTTAAGGCGGCGGGCGCGCAGCAGGCCAATGACGGTTTTACAATCGGCAATGGCGCCGTTGAGAGCCCATTCGCAGGCCTCATCCAGGGGCACCCAGTGAATCTCAATGACCTCGGAACCCTCATGGGCGGTGCTCACGGGCATAAGCCCCCGCGCCAGGAACAGGTGCAGCCGCTCGGCGAATACCCCCGGCGAACTGAAGACGCACCCGAGGCTTTCCCAGTGACTGGCGCTGACGCCGGCTTCCTCCGCCAGTTCGCGCCGCGCGGTATCCAGCGGCGGCTCGCCCGGCTCGAGCTTGCCGCCCGGCAGTTCCCATAGCCAGCCGTCGGCGACGTACCGGTACTGCCGCAGCAGGCACACGCGGCGCTGCGCGTCCAGGGCAACCATGGCGGCGCCGCCGGGGTGGTGCACCACTTCCAGCAGCGCACGATGGCCATTGGGGAGCAGCACCTCGTCGGTGGTCACGCGGATGACGCGGCCGCTGTACTGCAGAGTTTGCTTGTCGGGATTCATGGCTCATCGTAACCGCTGCGCACGCCACCCGCCCGCAGGTATAGTTCCGGTCCGTGCCCACCACCTCGCACCTCGAGAAGCTCAACACCGCGCAACGTAAGGCGGTTACTTATGGCGAGGCGCTCCCCGAGAAGGGCTACCAGTCGGGACCGCTCTTGATCGTTGCCGGCGCGGGCACCGGCAAGACCCGCGCGGTCGTGCACCGCATTGCCTACGCGGTCGCGACCGGTGTGGTCGACCCGGGCCACGTGCTGGCGGTGACATTCACTACCCGTGCCGCCGGGGAACTGCGCGGCCGGCTGCGGCAGCTCGGCGCCACGGCCGTGCCCGCCGCCGGGATGGAGCGCGTCCAGGCGCTGACCTTCCACGCGGCGGCGCTGCGCCAGCTCACCCATTTCTGGCCGTCGACCGTGGGCGGGCCGGCCCCGCGCGTGCTCGATTCGAAGATCAGCCTGGTGTCCGAGGTGGCCCGCCGGCTGCGGCTGCCCGCAGGCCTGTCCGAGCTGCGAGACGCCGCGGCCGAAATCGAGTGGGCAAAGGTCAGCCAGGTGCGCCCCGAGGATTATCC